>NZ_CAWUDP010000028.1:0-106907 GCF_963920835.1 Scytonema sp. PCC 10023 | reverse complement strand
CTCCTACTCCTACTCCTACTCCTACTCCTACTCCTACTCCTACTCCTACTCCTACCCCAACCCCAGACGCTTCCACCCCACCTCCACAGCAGGAAAAAGAAAACACTGCAACTTCCAATACCACGAGTCGCAGCATTCCTACATTTCCCGTTGGCACGTCGGAAGATACTGTCAAAACAGCGTTGGGAAATCCTAGTAGGCTTTCCAGAGGTTTGTGGAAAACTCGTGCTTATGTTTATCAGCATGACCCAAACCGCGTTGATCTTGGTTATTTATTTGACCGTAAAACAGGAGTGCTGCGTCAAACAGAAGTTTCTTTTGCCCAATCTGTCGAACCGCAGGTGATGCAGAATACATTACAGGGAATATTGGGGGGTAATGCTTCTGGTGACATTAAGCAAGGACTGCAACAAGTCTATGAACGTAAAACGAATCAATACTCATTCAACGTTGGTGGATTAAAAGGGAGCATACAACGTAATTCAGAAGACCAAATTTACATTGCTGTTTGGGACTCCAACTTGCGTAAATAAGAAAATCTCTATCTACGGGTGGGGTTTTTTCTTGACAGTAGCGGTATGACAATACTGGGTAATGTTGACTGGAGTTGCATCATGACAAGCAATAAAAAGACCCGGCGCAATTTTCTCATAACCAGTATGGCTGTTGCTGGCGGAATTGTCGGCACTTCAGCTTGTCAACAATTAACCAACACCACGGAATCACCAGAAAATCCCAGTTCTACCGCTCAAACACCTCAAAACCAGCTCGCCTCTGCATCTAAAAAACCCGAGGCAAAGATGCCACAACGAATCCTAGGACGCACAGGCGTGTCATTACCCATTCTTGGTTTGGGAGGATCTGCATCACCTCTATCTCGTCCGCCAAAGGAAGAGGAGGACAAATCCATCGCAATTATAGAACGAGCATTTGAGCTAGGGATTCGTTACTTTGATACGGCTACCAATTACGGACCAAGTGAACAACGCTTGGGCAAAGTGCTTCCGCCACATCGAAAAGAGGTGTTTTTAGCCACTAAGACCAACATAAGAGACAGAGATGGGGCGTGGCGAGAATTAGAGCAATCTCTCAAACGTCTCAAAACCGATTATCTAGATCTTTGGCAGTTACATTCCGTTTCCTTTGATTGGAATCTAGATGCTATCCTAAATACCAAACATGGTGCAATCAGGGCTGTACAAGAAGCGAAAGAGCAAAAAATAGTGCGGTTTGTCGGCATCACAGGACACCATGACCCCACAATCATTGCTGAAGGGCTACGCCGCTATCCATTTGACACCGCTCTTATACCTATCAACGCTGCTGACAAACACAACCCAAAACCTTTTATTACTAAAGTCCTACCAGTGGCTCAGCAGAAAAATACTGGTATCATTGCGATGAAAGTACCAGCATACGGTCGGCTGTTCAAGCCTGGTGTTCTAGAGGGAATGCATCAAGCTATGGGTTATGCTCTCTCTCAAAGCGGTGTCGATTGTTGCATTATTGCAGCAGAAGATGTTGCTTTGTTAGAACAGAATGTGAGAGTCGCTCAAGCTTTTCAGACTCTCTCAAATGATGAAATTTCAGCTATTGAGCAACGTACTGCTGCTGTTTGGCAGGAGAATAGCTTTTTCCGTGAATGGGCTTAAATTTGATACAAAGCATCAGCGTAGTGTTGCGGAGTGCAAAAGCTTCATCGCTTGCGCGACACCATTTTCTGCTTCAATTTTTTCACCGAACACCTTATACCAATTCACGCATTCGCTCATTCATAAGGTACGGCATTAAGAAAGCCTAAGATAACGAGGCTTTGGGACTGTGTATCTGTCGCATTCTTTTTTCAAATTGATCTTAGTACATAATTGCATAAGTTCATAGGGAAAACTTAAACCAAGACTCTGCGTCACGAATGCGTTTACTTCAATGCTCAAGGCGTTTAAAAACATTACGAATTAATGAAATGCTGTACTTAGCACGTTGACGCATTCCTTGATCGTTGATGGCGGTAATGAAGGGCTGAACATTCCCACGAGAACCGATAGTCGGAATAGTAATGTGCATATATGTTATAAAAATTACATAAAAAATGAGACAGATAAATCAATTTAAGCCAACTTTAATAGCATCTTAACGAGTATTTGGTGCTGGATTGGTAATCTTTTGCTGCATATATTTTCTGGCAGGAAGAAATAAGTAGAACTCAAAGTCTTGCAGCATCTCGATCATGCCCTAGGAAATAAATTTCCTGGTTAATAGCTTAAGTCAGTTAAAGCTCACAATTTTGAGCTTATTTGGTTTTAGTTAGTCTCCGTACTTTGGCTGGTATTGTCAAATCTATAATCAACAATTGACACATGGAACGCCTGCATTTTGAGCGACTATTATCTACCCGCTTTAAGCGGCGCGACGTTTTACTAGGTGCTGGATTCTTAACAGGTTTGGTGGTCACAAGCCAGTGGTCTAGCAGGGTGAATGCTCAGCCTAAGTTTTCCGGTTACCCATTCAGCCTCGGTGTAGCTTCAGGTGAGCCGTATCCAAGAAGCGTTGTTCTGTGGACAAGATTAGCTCCTGATCCTCTCAATGGGGGTGGAATGCCGTCAGAAAATGTCCCCGTGCAGTGGCAGGTAGCTACTGATGAAAAGATGACGCAAGTTGTGCGAAGCGGGACATCATACGCAATTCCCGAACTAGGACACTCGGTACACGTGGTCGTTGATGGACTACAGCCTGAGCGATGGTACTGGTATCAGTTTAAGGTAGGCAGTGAAGTCAGCCCCGTTGGGCGCACCCGCACAGCGCCTGCTCTTGGAAAACCAATTGAACAGTTCCGCTTTGCGTTTGCTTCCTGTCAAAATTGGCAAGATGGCTACTTTGCGGCATACAAACACATGGCAGAGGAGGAACTCGACCTCGTTGTCCACCTTGGTGACTATATTTACGAGGGACCAGCACAGGCTGACCGGATCAGGCAGCACAACGGACCAGAACCCGTCACGCTCGAAGAATACCGCAACCGCCATGCCTTATACAGGACTGACACAAACCTACAGGCTGTCCACGCGGCTTTTCCGTGGGCAGTGACTTGGGATGACCACGAAGTAGACAACAACTGGGCAGACGAAATTCCTCAAGACCCTGAACTACAGCCACGAGACCAGTTTCTTGCACGACGCGCTGCTGCCTTCCAAGCATACTACGAGCATATGCCGCTGCGCCCATTCTCGAAACCCGAAGGCATCGATTTGCAACTCTATCGGCGTCTGACCTTTGGTGATCTGGTTGAATTCAACGTGCTCGATACTCGCCAGTACCGCACCGACCAGCCTTGTAATGACGGTATCAAGCCTCGTTGTGATGAAGCCTTTGACCCAGCTGCTACTCTCACTGGTGCTGAGCAGGAGAAATGGCTCTTTGAAGGTCTTGACCGCTCCAAAGCTCGTTGGAATGTCCTCGCTCAGCAGGTGGTCTTCACCCAACATGACTGGACAGCAGGTGAAGAGTCAGCTTTCAATGTTGACGCTTGGGATGGTTACGTAGCTGCCCGCCAACGCATCCTTGACTTTCTGAATCAACGCAGACCTTCAAACCCAATTGTCCTCACTGGCGATACCCATTCTAGCTGGGTTAGCGATTTGTTGGCGGACTTCAACAATCCCAGCTCTCCCGTAGTAGGTACTGAGTTTGTCGGTACCTCAATTACCTCTGGTTTCGGAGCTAGCGATAGAATTGAGGCTGCCTTGCCCGAGAGTCCGTGGGTGAAATATTTTAACGGTCGGCAGCGCGGCTATGTAGTCTGTGACCTCACTCGCGAACGCTGGCGAAGCGACTACCGACTACTGCCGCAGTCTGCACCCACCGGACCGACAGTCCCCGACCCCAACGCACCAATTACCACGGCTGCATCTTTTGAACTGCCGGATCGGGGGGTTGTGAGACGGGTGTAGTTTCATTCAACTTTGCGATTGTACGCAATGTACGTCAATAATCAAAATGCCAGATGAAAATCTGGCACATTCCTCTAATAGCCAAGGCGACCTCTCCCCGCCCTAGTAGTCTGCCATCTAACGCCTGCTGGGTAGTCCCTGTTATTGATAAGCTAATTAAAAACTAGGGAGCTTAGGTAGGTCGGCGTAAATATTTATTGTTGGGAAAAGGGACTCTTGCACTCTTGCATTTATAAGAAACAGTTTGAGTCTTGTTTATAATATAAGGGAATATGTTTGACCGCTTAGAAAATCTTCTTATTTAATCCGTAAAGACATAGACTCCATATCAAAATATTGCTCGTTAAATTTGTACGCCATTTTCTCGATTCCATATATTTGAAACCCAAATGATAAATAAAGTTGTTTTGCAGAGCTATTATTTGTAATAACATCAAGTAATAATATTTCTATCTCGTTAATAGCCTTTGCTCTTTCAATTAATTCATTTAGTAGTAATTTACCTATACCTTTTCCCCGATATTCTTGTTTAACATACATAGAGCGAATATATGCTTTATGCCTTACTTTTATTCTTGATTCTTGATAAAATGCGACTATTCCAATCAACTTTTTATTTTCATAGCAGCCCAATATACAGTTATTGTTATCGACTGGTATTCTATTTCTAAATTCATCTATCGTCTTGATTGCTTCTTCATGATACATTGTGCCAAATGAATCTGGACTGTTATATAAAGATTCTAATCTGATTTGACTATAATCTTCTGCATCATCTTTTGTTAATTTTCTAATTACCATTGGATTAAATATAAAGAAGAAACAATTTATTACTTCACTTCTCTAATAATATGACAATTTAATATTAAGTAGATGGGCGTAAATAAACATAACTATATTGCAATGGGTAAAGCCGTTGGGAAAAAGGGGAAAACCTTTACCCTTTACCCTTACAAAACGTTACATAGTTCGATTTAATTGTGCCAACCTACTTATTGTGGATGCGGTCTAACTAGTAGTCCACCAAAGCAACTTTGCTGAGTCAGACAGTTGGGTATAAGCGCTGCATCTTTCTCCGCGCATCCGTGGTTTGAAAGCGCCAATTCACACTTGCTCGTTCTTGCGGAACGCTGTTTCTCCCAAGTGGCAATTTCTAACTCCAAAGTTGAGCGCTCACCAATCCGTCTCTCTAAACATTGACGAGATAAAACAGACAATTCAATCTCTAAGAGATTCAACCAAAAGCGCGTGTTTGGGTGTGTAGTGAAACTCCAGTTTTTGTACAATCCGACGTGCTTCTTGTGGCTCAAAAACTTCATACAAGGCTGCTGGATTATGGATGTTGAGATTATCAACGACCAAACGAATAACATCGGCATCTCGACAATAAATGTCAACCAAATCTTTCATTTGTTTGGCAAAGTCTACTTTAGTACGTTGTTGTGTGACTTCGATATGTCGCCACCCAGCTAATGGTTGAAAATACTTCTTTGCCATGCTATTCCCTAGTTTTTAATTAGCTTATCAATAACAGGGACTACCCAGCAGGTGTTAGATTGGCAGACTACTAGACAAAAAAAAAGCAGCAGCCCAAGTCAAACTCGACATTGGGCTGCTAACTAATAATGACTATTCCCTTGTCGCCAGAAGATTACTTATTAGAAGACTTCCAAGACGCCAAGGAAAAGAGAGGTAATTTTGCACTCCTGATGGGAGTACTTCGTAGTAATTCGTAATTTAATTACAAATTACTTCACAGTTACCTTACCGCCAGCATCTTCCAACTGCTTCTTAGCAGCTTCAGCCGCATCCTTGGCGATCGCTTCCTTAACTGGCTTAGGCGCAGCTTCTACCAAGTCTTTTGCTTCCTTGAGGCCCAAACCGGTCAACTCGCGCACGACCTTGAGTACAGCAATTTTCTTATCGGCTGGGACGCTTTCTAGAATGACGTCAAATTCGGTCTGTTCTTCTACTGGTTCAGCAGCAGCAGGTGCACCACCAGGTGCTGCTGCCACAAAGCCTCCAACTGGTGCAGCAGCACTGACGCCAAAGGCTTCTTCAATTTGCTTCACCAATTCAGATGCTTCGAGCAAAGACAAGGTTTTTAGTTGTTCCAAAATTTGATCAGTTGCAGCAGACATGGATATAACTCCTGTAATGTTGATTAATGATTTGAGTTGTTCTAATTAGTACTAACGACTCACTAGGAAGCACTTTCTTCGCCTTCTGAGCCTTTTTCCTGATCCGCGACAGCCTGCAACGCACGAGCCAGCGAACCGGGAACTTCGTTGATACCCACAGCAATCTTGGTAGCCAAAGCGTTGATAGCACCAGCAATTTGCGCCATGAGTTGTTCTTTGGATGGCAAATCTCCCAATGCCTTGACATCAGGTTCTTTCAGCAGGCGACCTTCCATAACGCCGCCGCGAATTTCTGTTTTCTTGCTGGCTTTCTGGAAATCTTGGTAAGCCTTAATTGCAGCAGAGAAATCCTCTTGAACTAGCAAAAAGGCAGAAGAACCTTTGAGCAATTCCGACAGCACTTGCCATTTTTCATCGTCTTGAATGGCAATGCCCATCAGGGTGTTCTTAGTCACCTTGCAAACAGCCCCAGCGGGACGCAGCCGTCGCCGTAAATCTGTGATTTCAGCAACCGTTAGCCCTTGGTAGTCAATCACCAATGCGAGTTGAGACTGGCTCAAAGTTTCTTTGAGGTCAGCGACTATAGCTTTTTTGTCTTCTATCGTTCTTGGCATTTAGGTTGTTTCACCTCCTTTAAAAATGCTTTTCTTGCTAATGGCTCATTGCCTTTTGTGCTATTAGCTACAAAAACAACAAACCCCAGCTTTCACAGCCGGGGTTTTGCAGTAGAGACGCAGCAGAGAAATGCATCTGTACATTCTGATCCTTATGCAACAGTAGTCACACAATGCGCGTGAGGTACTTTTAGCAATTAGGGCGCAAACCTCGGCAGGATATTAAGCGAATAGCACCTGCTGTCTTTGGTTGTTGCTTATTTCATTTTCGTAATTTGTTTATAGCAAACGCAAACAGCGTTGACTACGAACCTACTATGCTGCTTCGGTCAATTTTGCATCGCGTAGGGCGTTAATATCTACCCTAATCGATGGTCCCATTGTGGAAGACACGTACACTGTGCGCCAGTAACGACCTTTAGCTCCTGAAGGACGGTTACGGTCGATTGTTTCTTGCAACGCCTTCAAGTTTACTAGTAAATCTTCTGGAGAGAATGATGCCTTACCAAACATAACATGGACAATGCCAGTACGATCAGCTCGGAACTCTAATTTACCTGCTTTGAATTCGCCGATCGCACTTGCCAGGTCGAATGTCACTGTCCCACCTTTGGGTGATGGCATCAAACCACGAGGACCGAGTAACTTACCAAGCTTTGCCACCTGAGGCATGATATCTGGTGTGGCAATGAGCTTGTCAAAGTCCATCCTACCTTTTTGAATTTCGTCAATCAGTTCTTCTGAACCAACGACATCAGCACCAGAATTGCTTGCTTCTGTTACTTTTTCCCCTCTAGCAATGACTGCCACCCGTACCGTTTGTCCTGTTCCTTTGGGCAGTACTACTGTTGTCCGCAGCTGTTGGTCAGTATATTTTGGGTCAATTCCTAACCGGATATGCGCTTCTGCTGCTTCGGGAAACTTTGCTGTTGCTGTTTCTTTAAGAAGGGATAAAGCATCTAGCGGTGCATAATCCCTGTCTTCAACTTTTTCTAGTAACGCCTGTATTCGGCGCGATACTTTCTTTGCCATTTTTTCTTTCTCCTGGGGTGTATTACGAAGCTTTGCCTCTCCCCCGAATAATTTTGCTTTTTTGGTCCTTTGTCATTTGTCTCAAGCGAATGACTAATGACTAATGACTAATAACTAATCCGTAACTGTGACGCCCATGTTTCTTGCGGTGCCTTCGATGATGTTCATTGCTGCTTCAACATCATTGGCGTTAAGGTCAGGCAGTTTTGTTTGAGCAATTTGCTTCAATTGCTCTCTAGTAATAGACCCAACTTTCTTTTTGTTGGGTTCACTAGAGCCTTTGTCAATTTTAGCTGCCTTAGTAATTAACACCGATGCTGGAGGAGTCTTGAGTACAAATGTAAAACTCCGGTCTTCATACACCGAAATTTCTACTGGAATCACTGTTCCAGTTTGATCTGCTGTTTTAGCGTTGTACTCTTTGCAGAACATCATGATATTAACGCCATGCTGACCTAATGCAGGTCCCACTGGCGGTGCTGGGTTGGCTTTCCCAGCATTCAGGGCCAATTTAATGACCGCTACTACTTTTTTCGCCATTTTTATTAGCTCTGTTTCTCTACCTGATTAAATTCCAATTCTACTGGTGTATCCCGTCCAAAAATCGAAAGCAAGGCTTTGAGTTTACTCCGTTCTGGACTGACTTCAATCACCTCACCTTCAAAATCCTTAAACGGACCAGAAAGCACAATTATCTTATCACCAGCAGCCATATCAATTTTGACAACTGGTTCCTGTTCGCTGGTCTGTTTGAAGATTCTTTCTACTTCTGTATAACTCAGCGGTAGCGGTTTTACGTGACCGCGACCCTTGCCACTACCACGTTTTTGTTCTGCTCCCACAAAATTAATCACATGAGAGGTGTTTCTGACCACCTGCCATGTGTCGTCATCCATCATCATCCTCACTAGCACATATCCAGGGAAGACTTTTTCTTCCGTATGCTGGCGACTACCATCTTTACGGATTTTCACTGCTGGTGTGTGTGGAATTTCCACTTGGATAATTTTATCAGCGACATCAAAGGTTTGAATGCGCTGCTCCAAGTTTGTCTTAACACGCTTCTCACAGCCAGAGGCTACTTGTACTGCATACCAGCGGGCTTCTGTTGAAGAAGCTTCTGACGCTGTTTCTGCGGCATCATCTGACTGCTGCGTCGCATTGTAATCTCCGTCTGTTGCAGAAGTCATTAGAACACCTGTTGTGCTGCCCAAATAAAGAATTTATCTACCAGAAATATCAAGGATGCGGAGAGAGTCACCATTAATAACACAGCGGCTGATTCACTTATCAGCTGCTTGCGACTCGGCCAAACGACTTTGTCGAACTCTTCCTTTATTCCATTAAAAAAGTTCGCTATGCTAAACCCATTGTTGGTCTCTGTCATTTGTGCTTCGTTTTTTTTGGCCACGGTCTTCTCTCGCCCCCATTTCTGAACCAGAAAACTATTGCCTGTTCATTTTATCTTTGTATCACAGCTACTACTCAAACCTACTTGTTTGAAGCAAAAAGCCGCATACACAAAAATTACACCCGAAATTTTCAATCATACTGCTATGTTAGCAGATCTTGCATAATTTTCGGGCTTTATTTTTGCTTTCAGCGCGCCCTGGAGGACTTGAACCCCCGACATCAGGTTTTGGAGACCTGCGTTCTACCAACTGAACTAAGAGCGCACAGGCTTGCTTTTATTCAGTTATTACACTTAATTTACCTTAGTTTAACGCAACTTGGCAAATTTTTTTAGTTGATTTTGGTCGAGGGAACTTAGGAGCGGCTCCCGCCGCTTTTTGTTGAACCCTTGAACCATATCTAGCTCTTAGATCAAAGAGCGCGGTCAAAGCGCTGCTTGATTCGGGTAGCTTTACCAACGCGATCGCGTAGATAATAAAGTTTAGCACGCCTTACCTTACCACGACGCAATACTTTGATGCTATCTATCCGAGGAGAATGCACGAGAAACACCCGTTCAACGCCTACGCCTTGGAATACGCGACGGACTGTAATGGTTTCATTGATACCGCCATTGCGTTTACCAATGACCACACCCTCGTACGGTTGTACGCGGTATTTGTCGCCTTCCTTAATTTTGACTCCGACTTTGACTGTATCGCCCACAAATATTTGGGGCAAATTAGATTTTAGTTGTTCCGCTTCAATAGAGCGGATTATTTCTTGAGTATTCATAGTTCACGGAAAAACTCACAATCAACAATAATAAATCGACAACTACCTTACAGTCTACTTATTTTAAAGAGAGAATTTTTTGACGACAACGTCATCGAAAACACAAAACTATTACAAAAAATACATAAAGGCTGTGCAAACAAGTGTGAGATGTATGAAATTTAATGTCGTTTTCATGAACTACAACCGCTTGAAGTTATTACAACGAGCTATTGATTCTGTCCTGAACCAGACTATACCTTGCGAACTGATTGTCTTGTGACGATTGTTCATTTGATAGCACCCAAGACTATGTGAAAAGTTTAAGCGCAAAGCTTTTATTTTTTGAAAATGCACCACGCGCCCGCTCTCGTCTACCGATGTCGCTAGGCTTAGGCGATGGGCAAAGCCCCGCATAAAGGCGATCGCACTGCAACAGAAGATGCAGTTATCTGCTGGTGAACAACAAGATTCCCGACTTCGGCGAAGTCGGGAATCTGAGCCATTAGTACTTATATAGCGCGTTCGTGCTTACTGCGATCGCCTAAGTTCTATGAGAACAGGTCCACGTTAGCTAAGGAACTGTTGTTAGATGCCAGCAATTGGATGATTTTATCCAACTTCTGCTCTATATTGGAAGTTTTCTGCTCCAATTGGATCACTTTAGCCTCTAGGTTTTGAATTGGATTTGCTTTAGCATCAGACAATTGGCGAATATCTCGACCAATACCCATCAGGGTGGGACGTTCCACATAAGTGACGCGGTGCAGCACCCGCCAAGCTTTGTTGGGTTTGCCTGCTTGCACTTGCCGCAAAGCACGCGCTTCTTCGTCATTGCTTTGCAGCCACTCAGGGTCGACTACATAGGTGAAGAAGTCATAGAAGTGTCTGGTGTCGCCTTCCAGGTAGAAGCTCATAAAGCGGTAGCGGTCTACTTTTTCCCCTGGCTGGATGGGGTTGTCGTTGTAGTCGGTGACGCCGATGCTTTCTACACCACTCAAATCCACGTTTAACTGAAAGGCTTTGCTACGACTTTCGGTTTTATTCATGGTTTGGGTCATGTTGACAGTCGCTTGTGCAGTTAGCTCAACTTTCGCTGCCACGACTCCAAATTTTGTGTCAGCACCGAAACCCCCATTGAATGCAAAGGAACCGCCGATGGAGTGTTCTACTGTATTGGCAAAGCTTTGGGCTTCTGTCCGCAGTCCGCCATCAGCATCCCAAACATAGGTATTGACAATATTGCGCTTACCAGCACGAATTTGGATAGCTTCCATCCTTTTCTGCCACCACTCAAAACTGTCTGTGGCTTGGACTCTTGTCTGTTGATCTTGGATCTTAGCCTTGATTTCTTCCTGCTTTTTGTTCGTATCTTCTTTTTGCTGAGTGAGGTTTGCTTGTGCTTCTGTTTGAAGACTCTTTGCTTTTTCCTCCTCTGCTTTTTTCTTCTCCTCCTCAGTCATTTCTGTCTCGGGTTGATCTTCTTCTCGGTTGACAGATATTGTCGCTGGAGCATCTCCACTGTCTATATTTCGCTTCAAAGAGGTTTCATCTACCAAACGCACATTAAATTGGGCAAAATAGGATTCTCGCCGCTTATCCTCTGCTTCAATTTGTTGTTTGAGGTCATAGGCTTCTCGGAGGCGATAGTAACTGGCAGGGTAGAGTGAGCCATACTGCGCCCGCATATCTGGAACCTCCTTGAAGAAGCGATCGCTCGTGGCATAGCTACCTGTCATCCCATCTAAGCTGCCGTTCATGGTATAAGCCGGATTGATCAAGAACGTGATGGTATTGACATCCGGTGGAATGCCATCGACAGGGCGAACCTCGTAGCCAATCATTTTCCCAGTCCGCTGGAGTCGGGTGATAAACACGTCTGCCAGACTAGAAACCACCAAGGCGTAGCCGACGTTTTTGGGGATATATCGCTTTCGTGACACTCCTACACCGACAAGAGCGGTACGGTGTAGGCTTCTGCCGGAAATTATCCGGAGCAGAAATTCGTTCGTGGTACTCCAACTGTTTCCCACTACCGCAGTTTATAGTCAGGCACGTGTCCCTCCCGACTTGAATGATTGAAAAACCATTCCCCTACGTTCCTTGAAGATTTTACATACTAGAGGCAGGAGTTAGCGTATAGCATATTTAAAACCCCACTTCCTAGTAAAACCCCTTATCTTCAGTTGTCTAGGTACAGATGGTTGACCAGAATTTTAGCCTTTGTCAACACCTCTCTATGTTAGCATAATGGGTAGATTTTGACTACCCATTATGAAAGAAGCACGATTGAATTTAAGGATATCAACAAAGCAGACTGAATAAGTTACGATTATATGCCTCAAGTAAAGATAAGACGATTACTCAAATTGTTGAAGACGCTTGTTGACTCTTTGCCCAACACGGAGATTAACAAAAACGAGGGTACCCCACTCCCGCGCTAACCTATGGTTAACATAGGTCGGGGATACGCCTCGTTTTTGTTCGGCTATTCATAAGGGCACCGACTCTTCGAGTACGGTGTGGGGCGCGTCTTTCCGTTCAAGCTAAATGAGGAAACTTGGGTTGCACTTCCGGCGTACCGCGCAACTCCAGTTTATCGGTCATACTCAGGGATGAACCGGATGTAATATTACTCTGATTCAGGAAATTGTAGTTGAAGTTAAGGTTGCCTTTGAACCCGAGGCGTGATACTGCTAGTCTTGAGGTAACGAATAAACCTGCCTCTGCTTCCGTTTCCGATCCTATAAATGTGTCAATAGTGGTTCACAAACCTGCTTCCTGTGCTCGGTTCCAGCTAAAGTTCACATCATCAGACATAGTCAATTCTACTGAAGTCGCGCCGTTGTAATTTTCCGAGACGGTTAAGTTTTCACTGGGGACTGGCGGCGGACCTTCGATGTAGCCTAAGAGAGTGGGTGCAAACTGGGCATTGCCAATCCACTTCAGTTCCAGTTGTTCGATTCGTTTGTCTGGCAGCACTGTCACACCATCAGCGGTAGGATAGGCGAACAAGCGCCGCATTATAGCAATCTTTTGCCCTGTACTAGGGTCTAGACCAACAGTACTGTATTCGCTGCTGACAACTGCATCACCTGTGATCTTAACGGTGCCAATAGTCTTAACGGTGCCAATAGGCGGTGCTGCTCCCCACCAGATGGCGTTCTGAATCTTGCCAGAGTACTGATTTCCCGTATAGTCTCGCACATCAGTTCCGGTGGCTTCAATCATAGGATAGTAAGCAAATAAACCCGGTTCGTTCCCCGTCAGCAGTGTTTTACTGTTGACTTGAATCTCTTCTTCACTCAGGGGTATTTGCCAAATGCGGACTTCTGCCAGTTTCCCAAATTGTTGCGAGCCGTTTTGAGCATTCCCTATAGTGTAAATATCCTTACTACTTTGGGCTGGCAATGTCACAGTCTCTGGGTTTCCAGAAAGGGTAGCTGGGGCTGCATTAGAGGAATAATCTTTTGCAGAGTTCTTGGCAAAACGCCAGTATCCCACCAAATCTGTCTCCTTGCTCGTTAGGGTTTTCCCAAAATCGGCTCGAATCTCTTGCTGAGTGCGAGTTCTCTTCCAGATACGGGCTTCTTGAATCTCACCTTGAAACCTAGTTGTTCCCGAAATTGCAGCAATTAGTAATTCTCCTGTTCCTTGATAATTCTCTGTAGCAGTGTCTTCAGCGACCTTTTCACCATCCTGGTAAATTATTCGCTTTTTGGTGTTGCTGTCATAGACACATGCCCAATGGTGCCATTCTGTGTCTGTGTAAGTATTAGGGGTATATAGATCGTTCCCGTGAAAAGCAAAGAAGAATTGATTGTTATCTTGCCAACCAACGCCCAATCCTTGGTTTGTGGTTCCTGATCCTTGAGAGAATACATATTGGTTTTTTCCAATAGCATCACGCTTTGCCCAAAATTCCACAGTAAAACTGGCATTGGCGAGATTAATTTTACTACCACAATTGACCTCATCATCCTGTCCATCAAACTTCAGGGCAGTTCTGGTTTGGACTTGACCGACTTGTTCGCCGTCAATATAGAAGCTGGACGTTGCTTTTTCGCCTTTCCCGCGTCCTACAACAGTCAAATGATGCCAGCCGGAAGACAACCCTTCCAGATTGTAGCCGCTGTCAGAAAAAAGACCGTTAACCAAAGTGCCTAACTGTTTTCCCTGATAAACGACGATATGGTGATCGGTAGTATCTTTAGCACCGACTAAGGTATTCCACACCGCTGTTTTTGGCAGGGGATAGAAAAACCAGGCTTCTATCGTGTATTCGTCAGCCAAGGGAATGGTGTTGTCCACAATGACGGCGCTGTTGTTTTGCTGGAGGTTTAAACAAGGGCGTAGAGCATCCGGAATCCACTGCTCAAAGGTAGAATTTTGACTGTCAGAAGTGGCGTCAAAGTTGGTAAGGCGCATCGTACCGCTGTCATCAAAGTAACTCAGTTGCACGTTGCCTTCGCAGGTTTCAATAGCAGTGAGTCGGCTGGTGGGACGAACAAATCCTAGTAATGCACCTTTTGTCAACAAATTCTTGTCGTCTTTAGCGACTTGCGGCAGGGTTTGCGGTGTCTGATAAGTGTTTTTGATACCGTTGAGCAGGTCAGTGTTTAAAGTGTTCAACTGAGTTTGAACTTGAGACAGTTGAGTGTTAACTTGTTGCAGGCGATTTTCCCAATCTTTTTTTTGGTCGTCGTCTGCATTTAATGCAGTTTGAAGTGGCTCTAATTCTTCCTGACTTGTTGTGAGTTCTTGTCGCTTGAGGTCTAAAGCTTCTTTGGCCTCATCGATTTTATTGTTTGTTGTGTCCTTAGTTTTCTTTAATTTCCACGTACAAGCATAAGTTTGAAGACCAGGCTGAGGAATGGGTATGTCAGCACGGACATTGTAATCTTTATCGCGGTAGGGGGCTATATATGCCCTTTTACCTATGTTCCTAATAAGATAATGCTGTTCATTATATGGCTTTATCTGCTTAAATTCCCAGTGGAAGTAATCGGGAATTTTATCCCTGTTTGTGTTGATAGCTAAAACATTAGAATTGTTCTCAGTAGTAGGGCGTAGCTCCGTGTTTTTGCCTTTGTTGAAAATGGAATAATAACCATTGCTCTGCTCTTCAAATTTGAAGAGGTAATCATCTGGAGTCTTCTTGAGGTCGCTATCGTCCGCTCTGACATAATAATAATCGCTTCTCTTCCAAGGGGCTATATGTCTTTTTGTGTCCACACTGTAAATCTGACACCAATAATTGAGAGGGCTTTCTACTTCCTGCTTGTATTTAGATTCTAGAGTTGCCACTTCGCTCTCAAGGTTTTTCACGTTTGAGTTTAAAGCCTCAACCGTTTTTCGTGTTTCTTCAAGGTTGGATAGTGCAGCAAGTTTAGCTTCGCAATCATTTTTGTCTTCAAGCAAAGCTGCTTCCTCACTTTCCTTGAGCCTCATTTGCTCTAATTTTTCTGACAACTGAGCTTGGTTATCAGCTAAAGTTGTCAAGGTGACACTGTCAGCGTACTTAACCTCTGTCACTGCTTCAGACTCCAAAACGATCTGATGCTTGCGGATCTCCAGAGTTTCCCAAGTGCCTTTGACATTGGCAATGCCAAAAGAGCGCACTAAGTTAATATCATCTGGCACGGTGAAGCGGTACGAGGCTTGATACCAGCCATTTTCCAGATTTTTAAAGTCTATGGCTTGTCCTTGAATATCAACGCGTTGCTCTGAACTTCGGTTGTTTTTCCCCCAACAGAAGAATTGAAAAATCTTGTTTTTTGCACCGTCGGCATTGTTAGGATCAACTTGTGGATTGGTTTTGAATTCAAAACTTTCCACATAAGTTGCCCTTTGGGTAACAGCAAACAGTTCATCATTGGCGTATTTGACAGCCTGTTTGCCATCTTTCAGGGTTCGTGGTAGCGTTACAGCATTGACAAATGCACCGCCATATACTGAGCCATCGTTACCGTTAGTGGAAAAATCAACAACTTTTCTTTCTTTGCCTTCCACAATGGCACCCAGACGCCAGTAACCCTCTAAACCAACTTCTGTTCCTGCCAGTTGCAGGTACATGGAGTCTTCAATTTCTTGCTGTGAGCGGGCGACTTTCCAGAGGCGAACATCACTCATCTTGGCTTGCAGATAACCATCACCAGAGGAATTGCTCTTACCAAAGTAGTTGTTTGTACGGTTGATGCTGTTGGGTAGCCACATTTGCCCAGAAGGCACTACGCGCGATCGCACAAAGTGCCCGCCAAGATGCGATCGCCCCCAAGGAGCGGGAGAAAAGCGCTATCGCGTCTTACCTCCCTTTTTTCCCAAATTCACATTTCCTCTACCTTGGCGTAAGTGTTACTGACTTTGACTTGTTGGTTTGCAAGTATCGTTCTCAGATTTACACCTAAGAAATGTGTATTGGCTCAAACTATCTCTCACACTGCTCTCCACCTTAATAGTCACGGCTTTTGGTGTAGAGTATTTTTCACTCAAGACGTGCGATTTCAAAACCACACTTACGTTTTCGCGTGATCTCCCCTTCAATGCCATACTGATAGGCATCAAGTAACTATCAAAGAAGTTGTTATTTCTGAAAAGAATAATAACCCAGAAGATTTTAAAAGTTAAATAGTATAAAAAATTACATATTTATGAAGCTTATAGAAGCTAAGTTGAGCCATTGAGTCATACAAAAATTTTTATACAAATAACTCAGTAATTATCTGTAATTTTTGAATTTACCTAAGAATTTTATAATTACATAAGCAAAATGTGAGAAAAACTAAAAATTCCTGTGGAATAAAGTATTGAATTTTACTTTTTTTATAGTTGTTTTTGGGAATCAAAATTTTGTACTTTTAGATACAGCAGTCCAGATTTTTAGCAACTCTAAAAATTTCTAAATTAATTGAAAACGGCTATTTTGCAGGACTCACTTAAGCAAGAGGTTGTTGTTTCAAAGTATCAGAAGAATGAATAAGAAGGTAAATTCACAATAATTATGGTATCCTACGATGCAACCGCTTAGAAGCCTTATCTAGTAATGGATAACCATAACTTTCAGGTAAATTATTAGTAACTATTGCCTATAGCAGGTTGACAAGGGCTTTTGTTGACTGCTATTTAGACACGGCGACTACATTAGGACCATTCTCTTATTCATAAATCCGTACACTATAAAGTATTAAATTATACAAAAATCTAAAAACCAAAACGCAGTGCCGTCCGCAATCCCATTCCTGCTTGAAGGCTTCCAAGCTGAACCTTAACACTACCTGCTGTCAAGTTACTATAGGGAGGGGTGGCGGGGTTGCTTGGATGAGTCATGCATTTCTGCGGTTAGTCTCCACAAGTGGAGAAACATCTTACTCACTGCTTCAAACCGGTGAGGTCGTTATTGGGCGCGATCGCAGTTGCCAAATTGTCTTGAATTCTAATGATTATGCCATGGTTTCGCGGCGTCATGCTATTATTCGCTCATCTAAAACGCCAGATGGCAGAACAAGCTATGTGCTGTGTGATTTGAATAGTGCCAATGGGATTTATTTAAATGGAGAGGTTTTACAGGGATGTCAGGAATTGCAGGCAGGCGATCGCATTAAGCTTGGCAATAGTGGTCCAGAATTGTTGTTTGAGTACCAATACAACTACCAAGGCGTTGACGAACCACACTCATCAGTAACAGTAACTCGGGTGACGATGAGTACAAATCCTCGGGCGTTAGTTAATACCGATACTGAGGCGAGTTGGTCGCAGATGCTTCCTATCCTTTTTCGACCAAAAGATTTCACTCGCAAGGCTTATTTAGTACCAGGAATCATCACAGTCATACTCGTGGTACTACTGTTTTTTGTACAAGGATTTTTATATCAAATATTATTAGGTGCGTACTTAGCAACTGCTGCCTTATATTTTGTTTACCAGTTGTGTGGTAAGCCGAAAGCTTGGTGGGTGCTAATTGCTTCTGCTGTTTTTACGATATTAATTTTGCTCAGTCCGGTTCTGAGTCTATTTTTTTTGGTGTTTCGCAGCATTCTTCCAGGAAGTATACCAGATAACCCTAGTACTGTTAGCTTTGGCGAGTTGTTTCTGCGATACTTTTTTGGTGCTGGACTGCTGGAAGAATTGCTTAAAGCTTTGCCAATTATCGGATTTTATTTTTTAGGAAGAGCATTTACATCTCCCACGCGAGAAGATATTGGCGTTGAGGAACCTTTAGATGGAATTTTGATTGGAAGTGCTTCTGCAGTTGGCTTCACCTTATTTGAAACTTTAGGTCAGTATGTGCCTGGTACTATTGCACAGGTTGCACAACAGATGGGAACAGATGCTGGTTTGCGGCTGGGGTTAGAACTCCTGATTCCGCGAATTTTAGGTGATGTGGCAGGTCATATGGCTTGGAGTGGATGGTTTGGATATTGTATTGGCTTGAGTATACTTAAGCCACGTCACGGTTGGCAAATTCTGGCTTTGGGATATTTCAGTGCGGCTGGGCTTCATGGGTTGTGGAATAGCAGTACAGGACTAGCAACTACCTTGGGAACCTTTGTTTTATTGTTGTTGATCGTAGTTGGTGGTATATCTTACGCTTTGTTAGGGGCAGCAATTGTTAAAGGGCGTGCTTTGTCGCCGTCGCGATCGCAGAACTTTGCCACGCGGTTTTATCGTTAGATTTTTGATGTCCTAAAGGCGATTGCCCAAGGGGCAGTGGCAAAGCCAATCGCACAACGCATTCCTCCCTACCTTAACCACGTTGAAGCCGTGCGAATTCTCCTTAAAAATTGGATTATTCATAACTTTTATTTATCGTTTTGAAAAAAAAGAAGATTTGCTTTGATTGAGTAGAAAGCCCTAAATTGTAGTCATGCGCTGCCAAGGTACCTGGCTCAGACAAAAATCACTAATTTGATTGACAATTGAACAATTTCCTGCACTGCCCTCGGTTTGAGAAGCAGAAAAGGACAACGAAGAACAGCATTGAATCATAGTGAATAACAGTTATGACTTGGCTAATTAGCACATTAGTTATTGGGATTTCTACGGCTTTAGCAACCACATTTGACGATAATTTATACTTGACAGCCTTCTTTGGAAAAGTCAACCGCACCTTTCGTCCCAAACATATTGTTCTTGGTGAATTTGTTGGATTCACTGCATTAGTGCTTGCTAGTCTCCCTGGTTTCTTCGGCGGTTTACTCATTCCAAGTACTTGGATTGGATTGCTAGGTTTGCTTCCAATCATTATTGGTATCAGTCATCTCATGAGTCGAGAAGACGGAGGAGAGGAAGTGCAAACGGTGTCAATGAACTTCACCTCTGGTGCCAAATCTCACCGCCATAAGAAATCACTATGGGCAACTCTACGCGATCGCCAAACCTACCGCGTTTCCGCAGTCACCATTGCAAATGGAGGGAACAACATTGGGATCTACGTGCCGTTATTTGCCAGCAGCAATCTGCCAAGTTTGGGTGTGATTTTGTGTGTTTGCTATGTGGCGATTGGAGTGTGGTGCTGCCTCTCTTACTTCATGACTCGTAATCCTCTGATGGCTCCCCTTCTCACTCGCTATGGTCGAAAAATCTTCCCCTTTGTGTTAATTTGGTTGGGATTCTCTATTTTGATGAAAAGTGAATCGTATCGGCTTTTTATCTAGTTTTAAGCTGTTATTGAATGAGGCGAAACCCATAATAAAATTTGTTTGTAGTAAGGACTTTAGTCCTTGCTTTCGTGCAAGAGGACGCGCATTCCTCACTACGAACTTCCCCACTTTGAAAATTGGAAGCCTGAACTGATTTATGTCAACTGTCTGTGTGGAAGTTGAAACTGTTTGTTCAGATGATGCGCTAGAACTGATTGAACAGCTTTCCTGTGAACTGGCAAAGCGTTACAACGAGGATGCAGAACAGGGCAAGGGAGGATTTGAGTTATCTGATATGGATGTGCCTGGTGCTGCGTTTGTAGTCGCCAGGTTAGATGGTCAGCCAATTGGGTGTGGTGCAATTCGTCCGTTTGATGAACGGGGCATAGCCGAAGTCAAGCGTATGTTTGTTATTCCAACTATGCGTGGGCGTGGTATTTCAAAGCAAATTCTGGCAAAGCTGGAAGATACTGCACGTAACTTTGGTTATACTGCTGCGATTTTAGAGACAGGTACACGTCAGCCAGAAGCTGTAGCGCTTTACGAGAAAGCAGGCTACAAGCGTTGTTCTTGTTGGGGCAAATACATCAACTCTTCATGGAGTATTTGCTATCGCAAGGAACTTACATAATTGAGAGAGTGAATGCAGCAACATAGCACTTCTCAATTGAATCTCATACAAATTGCTTGTAGGGGCTGTTGTTGCCGTGGTTCTACTGTATGGGTGTATTCTATGCAAGCGAGAATTGCTATAGGTCACGCTTTCTCCAAACAGAGGCTATGTTGCTTAGCGTAGCTAATCCTGGTTGCTCGCAGTCTTCACTGGTGATATTTTTTGTCGTCGTTCCTGAAGCTTATTTTCAATAAGTTTGGCAAGAAGCCAGGAAATAGAGCGTTCTTCCTCTTGTGCCCATGCCTCCAACTCTGCTTTCAGTTCCGGGGAAATGTAGGTTGTTACACCAGACAATAGAGTTTTGCCGCCCATTTCAAAATCTATATATTGCGTAGATAGTACTTACCATAGCATTTTACTATAGCTTTTATTGTCTTACCTTTAAATAAGCTATGCTATGCTATGCTACATTAGCATAGTGAATTTTTAGCATAGTGAATTTTACCTCTCTCGGCATGAATATCCTTGATAGCCTCTTCACCCAGCCCGTTACTCAACGGCAAAGTCGTGGTATTAACCTCAAGTCCCAACGTGAAATTGAAATCATGCGTCAAGCAGCTTCGATTGTTGCAACTGTGCTCAAAGAGATTTCTCAAATAGTGCAACCTGGGATGACGACTGCTGACTTAGATGCCTACGCAGAGAAACGCATCCGAGAAATGGACGCTACACCCAGTTTCAAAGGATATCACGGGTTTCCTGGCTCTATCTGCGCTTCGATTAATCATGAAGCCGTGCATGGCATCCCCAGTTCTAAGCGGGTGATTCGACCTGGAGATGTTTTGAAGGTTGATACAGCGGCTTGTTATCAGAACTTTCACGGTGATTCTTGTATCACTCTTGCCGTGGGTAAGGTGTCCCCAAAAACAGAAAAGTTGATTCAAGTTGCTGAAGAGGCACTCTACAAGGGAATTGAGCAAGTCAAAGCAGGAGCGTATCTGATGGATATTGCGGGCGCTGTTCAAGATTGTGTAGAGGCACACGGCTTCAGTGTTCTTGAAAACTACACTGGGCATGGAATTGGTCGCAATATGCACGAAGAACCTTCAGTGTTCAACTTTCGTACTCGTGAAATGCCAAATGTGAAACTCCGGGCTGGAATGACATTAACAATCGAACCGATTGTGACTGCTGGTTCTAAACAGACCCGTACGCTATCAGACCGTTGGACTGTAGTCACATTAGACAAATCCCTAGCTGCTCAGTTTGAGCATACATTGCTTGTGACTGACAATGGATATGAAATCTTAACTGACCGTTGTTGTTGCTCTCATACCATTTTAGGAAAAGGATGATACAAATCGGTAGTGTAGAGACGCGCCATGGCGCGTCTCTACAGAATTTCAATGTATCGCGATTAACGTGAAATGGTATCACTCCTCACCCAGCAACTAACTGGGGAAGATTTGGCGGCGACAGCGCAGTGCCGGCTGCGCTAACTGCCCGTGAACTGCCCGTGAGGGGTCTTTGTGGCCGTACTCGGCACCGCCAAATAAGCGCGTAGCGTTCCCCAGTTGCGTCACTTTCCCCCCTCAACGGATACGTCTTAGAGGGTCGCACCCCTGATTCGTCAGCAGTATCCTTTTAGGAGAGGGGGTGGGCGAGAGGTTCACCGAACCGTATTGCCACAGGTTTTGCTTTGCTATACTTGACGGCACGCACTGGCGATCGCCCCTTGGGCACTGACGGAGCCAATCGCCCTGACGACAAACCTAACACCGTATAAATTCGTACACCACAGCCTGCTTCTTGGATGCCGTACCACATGAGGTGACGCGAGTAGTTTTTGACAACAATAGGACTTCTTGCAAAAGTCAAAAAAAAGAATAATTAACCACAGATGGGCACAGATGGAATCTACTTACGCAAAAGGCTTAATAAAAATTGCTATAAGCAATATGCAAAAACCTTGAAGAGATTATAAATGCAATGTCGCCAAGCTTTACACAAATAGATACATAAATAAAAATAATGAGATAACTATTTAAAAATTTTCCTGAATTCAACTAATTAATGCTGTCAATAGAAAAAAGCAGTACGTCGAGGAGAGATATCAAGATGAGGGACCTTTATCTGTTGGCAGCAGGCTTGTTAACAGGATTGGTAATACCAACATCAGCTCTTCCACATCTGCCTAATGTCAACTTAGGAAATAGCGGAGTCATTTGGAATTTAAAAGACGATTTAAAGCCAAATGTCGGTGGAAAAATATTCTCTAATGCAGAAATTTTTCAAGCAGAACAGAGTAACTCTTGGTTGCCAAAGCCACTAGAATCGCAGCTTAGCCCAAAAACTCAACTCGTTTCTCGGCGAATTACATCTGGAAAGCAACTTTACTACGAAAGGTTAGCGGCGCTCAAAGCGGGTCAGATTTATCCAAGCTTACCAGAAGACAGCATAAAGTCATCGTTGATATCTACGAAGAACACTCAACTGACATATGAGGATTGGAAAAACTTATTGGCTATGGAAGCCAAAGCAATGGCTCAAAGTCAAGGTGACAATCGTTTGGGAATCCTACTGGGTGATTCTTTAAGTTTATGGTTTCCTAGAGAAAAATTGCCTGTAGGTAGATTGTGGCTCAATCAGGGAATTTCTGGAGAGACTTCCAACGGTATTTTAAAAAGGTTGTCTGTTTTTGCTCAAACCAAACCAGATGTCATTTATATCATGGCTGGAATTAACGACTTGCGGAAGGGTACGACAGACGAAACCATTTTAGGCAATTACCGCCAGATTGTTCGCAAGTTGCGACAAACTCACCCAAAAACCATAATTTTTATCGAATCGATTCTGCCAACTCGTTTGTCTGCAATCCCGAATACCCGTATTCGTCATCTTAATGATCAACTCGCCCTGATTGCCAGACAAGAAGGAGCTGATTATTTGAATCTTTATGATTCATTTACAGATTTTGAAGGTAACTTGCGCCAAGAATTGACCACAGATGGATTGCATCTGAGCGCAGAAGGGTACGAGGTTTGGCGATCGCTACTACATCAGGTAGAACAAACTGACTTACCACACGATTAGTCAATAGTCAATATTTAGTAGTTAAAAAAACTCTGGAATTTCCAGTTTTGATCATCAACTATGAACTAATTGTTATCAGTTTGTGGGTTTTGCAGCTCCTTATCTTCCTTGCGAGGTTGCACTTCGGTTTGAGTTTCAGCAGATGATGAATTTTGCTTGACTTGTTCTACTGTAGGAACGACTACAGCAGGAGAATCAGACTGCTTTGATTCCGCAGTAGATGGCTGTGCTGGTACAACAACAGGAGAATTATTCGATTGGCTGGGTGGGGGCGACGACTCAGAAGCGTCACGAGAAGACGGTGGGTTATTTACTGAAGATGGTGAAGAGGAAGTTCTGCGAGATTCGCGAATTGCCCGCAGTCGTTCAACTAATCGCGACGAAGAATCACTGCTAGGGGAAGGCGAAGCTTCTTGGGGTTCTTGTTGATATCGGCGGCGAGAGCGGGATTTTCTGGAGTAGGTTTGAGGCGATTCTTCTGTGACATTGCGACTGGGAGATTCTTCAGTTGAAACACGACGGATACGCCTACGCCGTGTGGAGGTGGGTGCAGATTCAACAGCCGACGAAGCATTATTTTGTTTCTGGGCAGTGTTAGTCTGTTGAGTTGAAGGCAATGGTGTAATCTTTATTTTAGGTGTTTCCTCGTTAGCATCACGCTTTTCTACAACAGGTTGTGGAAATGAGCGTGGCTGAGTTTTGGTAACTATACTTGTGACAGCAAAACCTGCTGTAGCAGCCACAAGAGCTATACCCGTGGCAATAAACACCTTAGGTGACGAAAGCTTGTTGACAACTTTGTTGAAATTGACATTCCCCAAAGGTGATGGGGTTGAGGTTTTGCTCAGAGCCGCCACTTGTTGCGGTGGCAAATCTGGGTATGGATCGACAGATAAATTGACAGTTGGCACTGTTTGTGTTAACACTGGCTGCTGTGTAGCTTCTCTATTGCCCGGTAACAGCACCAACCATTCTGCCACTGTCTGTGGACGAAAGCGAGCCTCAATTGCCATACCACGCATGACGGCTTGATTGACAGCAGCACTTAAGTAGGGTTGTAACTCGCGGGGAGCAGGCATTTGTTCGCGATCGCGTAGCAGTGCTGGCATCGGTACTTGTGCTGTCAACAGTGCATAAAGTGTTGCAGCCAAACCATAAACATCGGTTGCAGGAGTGCGGGTTGCTTGTGACAAATACTGCTCCATTGGGGAATAGCCCTCAGAAACAATTCCTGTGTGAGTTTGTCTGACCCCATTATTAAATTCGCGTGCGATGCCAAAATCAATCAGCACCACTTCAGCAGTTCCTTGACGGAGGATGATGTTGTCTGGTTTCACATCCCGGTGCAGCAAACCATTTTGATGCACCACCTGCAAGGCGGCTCCAATTTGGCGGACGTAATGAATTGCTGTCACTTCTGGTAAAGGCATCCCTGGTAAGATATATGCCTCTGCCAAAGTTTCACCTGGAATATATTCCATCACCATGTAGGGCAACCCATCTTCAACAAAAAAGTCGCTCACCCGGACAATATTTGGGTGGATACAAGTCGCCAATCGTCTCGCTTCATCCTGGAATTGGCGCTCAAACTTGACAAAATCAGGATGCTGTCGCAGCTTTTCATTGAGAGTTTTAATCACCACTATATGATTCAAGAAGTGGTGAGTTGCTTTGAACGTAATACCAAAGCCGCCTCGACCTATTTCCTGGTCTAAGCTATATTTGCCACCCTGCAAGGTTTTACCAGCTAACATATAGGGAGTCCTGAGTATTGAAGTGCTGAGTAACTATAATGAGTACTGCGTCATAAACTCAAGAGTGAAACAAAGCAAAGCTCCAGTCTTGAGTTTTGAGTCTAACGTGAATCCTAAGCGATATCAAATCTAGTTCATGACTCAGCATTCTTCAATGACCTCACTCCACAGACGACTGTTCCAAACTTTTTCTTCTCCATAATATACTCAGCACTCTCTACTCAACACTGTGCACTTTTAGAAGCGTTGACCGATACCAAAATGCAGACGGCTTTCTCCTTGGTCATTCAGTCCAAAGTCAGCCCGAATCAAGCCCAAGGGTGAGTCAAAGCGCACCCCCGCCCCATAACCAAAACCAGTACCAGGTTTACCACGAACTCCCGCAGGGTTTCCCAAGACAGTTTCACCAGTACCTAAATCTGAGCCAAAATCAGCAAAGAATACACCTCCTAATGCCTGGATAATCGGGAAGCGATATTCTGCGGAAGCCAGCACATAAGTACGACCACTGCCAACATCACCGCCATCGTAACCGCGTATGGAATTGGGACCGCCCAAATTAAAACTTTCATAAGGTGGTAAATCACCCAAAACTGTACCAGCTTGGAGATTCAAGGCAAAGACTTGTGGGTTTTTAGACTCAAATAACTTCACAGGCATAAACTGGCTGTAGTTTGCCTTGATGCGATTCATGGAAATGTTTCCCTCGCCAATAGGAATCGACTGTTCTGTACTAAGTTTGAGAACAGAACCTTGAGTCGGATTCAAAGGATTATCCCGTTCGTCTTTAATGGCGGTGAAGGATACAGTCGCCAAGTCATCTATACCCGTACCACTAAAAGACAGGGGATTCCCGTTTTCATCGGTGGGGGAAATTTTGCCGTCGCGATCGCGAAGGCTGACACGGGTATAGTTGAGTCCTAAGGAAGCATCCCAACCCTCAATTGGTTGCTCAAAGCTAAAACTTCCCCCAACTCGACCTTCGCGCACTCTGTCGCCATTTGCCAGCTTGACATCTCCATCCAAACTGTCAGAAAGTCCCCGCTTGCGGAAAGCATTCACACTGTAGCCAAAGGTGTCTGGATTGGTTTCTCGGTAAGGACTGGTAAACTTGGAATCAAATTGAAAGTCACGGGCACCCACTTCAAGATTGACACCGAAAGTATCGTTAACACCGCCAACATTCTGGTCTCGATAATTTAACGTGCCGACTATTCCCTGATCGGCGCTATAATTCCCACCCAAATTGATAGAACGCGCTCCTATCTCCTTGAGTTCGTAAATAACATCCAGTTTTGTTGCATCTCCTTCAAAAGCAACGTTAACATTTTGAAATAAACCAGTTTTATACAGTTGCTGTAAGTCTTGTTTAACCAAATTTTCTTGAAAGACTTGTCCTGACTTCAGCTTGAGCTGCTGCTGCAAGAAATCTGTTTTGGTGCGTCCTGCGACTGGCTTACCTTTGTCATCAACTGGCTTGCCTTCGTCATTAAGAAAACGAAACTTGATATCGTTGACGACACCTTCAGCAACATTTAAAGTCAGGATTCCTTCACGACTGGGTTGGATTGATATCACCCGTGCAATTTTATAACCATTGTCAGCGTACCATTTATTAATTTGTTGTACTGCTTCCTTGAGACCATTCGGGCTGATGACTTTTCCTATTTGAGGTTCGAGGCGTTCCCTGGCGACTTGATACGTCAGCGTATTAGCCCCTGAAAGTTGTAGAGAACGCACAATCACTGGTTCTACTTGGTACTCTACAGTTAAGCCAGTTGGTGTAGATTGGCTATTCACACGAGCATTTGTAAATAAACCTGTCTGCAAAATTGCTGTAACATCTTTCTGTAGCTGAGTTTGACTGGTTTCCCCACCAGCTTGAGTTTTGATCACACTGCGAATGATCTGCTGCAATTCTTCATTGGCTCCTACTATCTGCACTCCTGTAGCAGAGACTACTAAATCACTGTTCGTAGCTGGAGGGGAGGATGGAGAGGATGGAGAGGATGAGGAAGATGGGGAGGATGAGGAAGATGAGGAGGATGAGGAAGATGGGGAGGATGAGGAAGATGAGGAGGATGAGGAAGATGGGGAGGATGGAAAAGTAATTTCTCTTCCTACTTCTTGTGCTGTTCGTTGTTCCCGTGTCTGTTTGTTCTTTTGGGGAGCTATCACAACTGAATTATGACTACCACCACTTTGCACATTGCCCGATTTTTGCGAAAATTGTCCAATAACTACTGTTTCCGGGTGTGCAATCCCTTCTATCTGTGCAGGTGTTTCTTCAGTCACCGGCACCACTAAGTTATCATGTTTTTCAGCTTGTTCAGGAGTATCTGAGGGTGCAGCCAATGCTTGCTGACTAGCATTGCCAGCCGCTAAAGTCACTAAAGTAAAAATTGCAGCAGAAGAAACTCGCATAATAGTAGCCTAGTTCACTGGGAGTTAGTTTGTACTTCCGTACTGAGGTTAGGTAATGGGGATAATACTAACTTCCTGCTTTGCGCCGATTTATACCCCCATTCATTCCTCTTCTCCCAAAAGACACTTGTATTTAAGTTTTTGTTTCTCATGAGTGAATTATCACCTTTACCCCTAACCTCTAACTCCGAAGAAAGTTCTCGCTTGCGGTTACTTGTTTTAAGCAACGGACATGGAGAGGATGTGATCGCAGTCCGTATTTTGCAAGAACTTCAGCAACAACCGAACCCACCGGAAATCTTCGCTTTGCCATTAGTGGGAGAAGGACACGCTTACCAACAGTTGGATATTCGCCTCATTGGTTCGGTACGTACGATGCCCTCTGGTGGATTTGTTTACATGGATGGACGCCAGTTTGTACGAGATGTACAAGGTGGTTTGTTACAACTCACTGCAAGTCAAATAAAAGCTGTACGTCACTGGGTAAATACTCAGAAAAAATCAGGCAACAGGAAAGCTATTTTAGCGGTGGGCGATATTATACCGCTGTTATTTGCTTGGTTGAGTGATGCCAGCTATGCCTTTGTGGGTACCGCGAAATCAGAGTACTATGTGCGAGATGAAGTTGATTTATTAAAGCGGAAAAATAGAGGGGCATCGTGGGAAAACTTTTCCGGTTCAATTTACCACCCTTGGGAACGTTGGTTGATGAGTCGTCAACGTTGCAAGGCAGTGTTTCCTAGAGATTCGCTGACAGCAGAGATATTGAAAAAGTGGCCCATTCCCGCTTTTGATTTAGGCAACCCAATGATGGATGGTTTGGAACCATCAATTCCACGTCCAAGATTTTATAGTGCTGATGCCGAAAAGCAAGAATTAGCTCGACCTTTGATTGTGACTATTCTCCCTGGTTCGCGTCCCCCAGAAGCATACGGCAACTGGCACCAAATTATGATAGCCGTATCTGCAATGATGGCACTTTTTAGAGAGCGAGAGTTTGTAGGACACACTTCTGGAACAATGGTGTTCTTGGGAGCGATCGCCCCCAGTTTACACTTTGAAAGTATCCGCCAAATTCTTGAATCTCAAGGCTGGCATCCCCACGCTGAACCTCCAATTCAAATTCCTGATGCAGATACCTTGACATTTAAGCAAAAAAATGCATTTTTTATTTTGTCGCAAAATGCCTATAACGACTGCTTGCATTTGGGAGATATGGCGATCGCCATGGCGGGGACAGCAACAGAACAATTTGTAGGTTTAGGAAAACCAGCAATCACCATTCCCGGACAAGGACCCCAATTTACCTATGCCTTTGCGGAAGCACAAAGCCGTCATTTAGGACCATCTGTGATTTTAGTAGAAGAACCAACAGAAGTTGCCAAAGCAGTAAAGTCACTACTTGCCAACCCAGACACTCTACAAGCGATCGCGGAAAATGGCATACGACGAATGGGGAAACCAGGAGCAGCCAAACGAATAGCTGAGTATTTGATGGAGCTATTGTGGAATGAATATTGATTGTCTCAGCTTCAATATGCTTACTGCGTGAATCAGATGGAATACTTAGCTACATTATATTTACGCCCTCATGATTTCGGCGAGGTAATGTGATGGTGATTGAACCCAAGACCCAAGCCCTACCAGACCATACCCAGCTACCAGAGTCTGATGGTACCTTTGTGAAGAACTTTCAGGAACATCCCCAGAGTATTTTACTGACCGACTCGATTCAACCGCGCTTGCAAGAAATTCAGCCGGATGGGCAATATTGCATCGGGCAAGACTGTGGTATTTACTGGCGAATGACAGATCCACCAGAAAGAGGAGCAGAGGCACCAGACTGGTTTTATGTGCCTAATGTACCACCCACCCTCAACGGTGAAATACGGCGTTCCTACGTTCTTTGGCAAGAACTCATCGCACCTCTGATTGTTCTAGAATTCGTTTCTGGTAATGGGGAAGAAGAAAGGGATAACACCCCTTACCAAGGCAAGTTTTGGATTTACGAACAAGTGATTCGCCCGGCTTTTTACGGTATTTATGAAGTTAAAAAAGCATCAGTAGAAGTTTATCGATGGGTTGCAGGGCGCTACGAACGGATGAGTCCTAACGACAGGGGACATTATCCTATTGCCCCTATGGGCGTGGAATTAGGCATTTGGCGAGGTTACTATTTAAATGCACAGTTACCTTGGCTGCGTTGGTGGGATGAAGCAGGAAATCTGTTACTCACAGGAGAAGAACGCGCAGAAGCTGAACGTCAACGAGCCGAAACTGAACGTCAAAGGGCAGAAACTGAACGCCAACGAGCGGAAGCTGAACGCCAACGAGCGGAAACAGCAGAACAGGAGAATGCGCGTTTGCGCGAACAATTACGTGCATTGGGTGTAGATCCAAATGCACTGAGTTGAAAAGTTTAATCTAAATGACACTCGGTCAAAAATGCTTTATGAGCTGCAATAACACTTTGCGTCACATAAGCAGGTTCTATAGGATATGGCGCACTACCAAAGACAACAGCGAGTCCTTCAACTGCACGATAAGCCAGAGGTTTCCATTTGTTCACCCACGCCTGAAGGAGTTGTTGATTCTCCCCACGCCGTTCAACAGCATATTTCACCAGTTCCTTGGTCCATTCTTGGCTGCGTTGACTGTCGAGTTCAAAATCGCTGTTTATATATGCCGATAAATTATCATTGTTTTGTTCAGCAAGTTTTCCAAGTTGATTGAGCATCAGCTCGTCATACAAAGGCTTGGCTACCAGATTGAGAGCAGCAAAAGCCTCTCCCCAGTCGTACGCGATCAACAATTTCTCTAACAATTCGCGCATCGGTTGCCAAACAGGATCTGTTTCCCAAATCTGGCGTGTTTTCTCACTTGATGCCAAATCTGGGCTGTGGACGAGGGAAAGAGCTTTAGCTCGGTAAGCACTGCGCTGCAAGCTTCTGCACTGATCAGCCCCCTGAAAATGGGCAACGTTGGTGATGTAAGCAGAAGGTGCGATTTGCCCAATATATTGAGCAACCATTTGCAGTACATGAGTCGAAAAACGCGAGGGAATATAAAGCCTTTCTAAAATTTGTACCCAGTCCTTGCTTAGATGAGCGTCGCCATCTTTACGTTCAAACTCGTCAATGAGACTATCAATGTAAGTTTCACGTTCATGTTGTTGTTTAATGTAACTACGGTATGTCAACTGGTTAGGGTCACGGAAATCTTCCCAATCGTCTACTTGAAATGGTGAGCCTTCACGGTACTTTAAGTACCATTGATTTATCGGGGCACTCGGGTCTAGTTCAAAAGGAGCTGGGTCACGCCGAAAATGATAATGCAGCTTATGAGTAACAATTTCGTATTCACTGGGAACTCGTCGTAGTTCACCAAATTGGCTCCAAGTGCGCCGTTTTCTTCTCTGGAGTGGTTGTTGAGTTGACATTGCTAGCCTCTAATTTTCTAAATACCAAACAATCTCTTGATCACCAGATTGGATTCGCCCCGCGAAAGTCGCTAAAGCAGGCTCTATCTGCGAGAGAGGACAGGAACGACCTAGGGCTGCTTCCAGGCTTTTGCGAGTGACTCGGCAATATTTCTCAGTGTGGATGCGAATATATCCACCACGATCCTCGACATAGACTTCGGCATCTGGATTATCGCGCTCAATTGCTGTAATAAGTGCTTCTGCTATTTCGCCGTCACGTACGACAGGACCAACAAGTTTAGTTGACATGATAGTGTTTGTTTATTTTTGAATTTTGAATTTTGAATTTTGAATTTTGAATTGTTAATGTGGCGGTGTTTTCTTCCTGAGGTATGCCGATGTAAATCAGATTATTTTCCACTTTGAGTGGATAACTGAACAACTGACATTTTTCTGGGTTAATGCCTTTGCCCGTAGCAGCATCAAATTGCCACAGATGTGCTCGGCAAGTGATAGCTTTGCCATCGAATTTGCCCTCACTTAGTGAAATTCTCTGATGGGGACAGGTACTTTGATATGCTTGGAGTTTACCACCTGGGCAATGTACCAATAAGACTTCTTTTTCACCCAATTCGACATCCAGCATTTCGCCTTCCCAAATATCGTCGCAACTAGCAACCTCAACCCAGTTGAATTTGGGAGCGTTATTCATCGTAGAAAACCTCCACGAAATCAGTGGGTTGAATGTTTGCCGCCGCAACTGTCATCTCAGAAGCGAGAATGCGATCGCTATGTTTAACTTTCATTGGAGCTTTTTTCGCAGGTAGCCTTCTGCCGATGACATGATGGGCTACTTTCTGGGCAACTACGTCCATTGTGTCGGTATCTTCGACAACAACAGCCAAAATCACGAAATCGCCCCGAAATGCTGCTGAGAGTGGAACTATTGCCATAGTGCTTTTCCTATCTTAAGAAGCTTTGCGCTCACCCGTTTTTTCGCATCCGACGCCCGCCCATGCATATTTGTCTGCGTCGTCTCCAGCAACATCAGGCGTAATGCCCATGTAGGCTAACGCTCCTGCTAGGGTAGGGGGCTGGATGTGACCTGCAACCAAACGATCTACAATCGACAGATGTCCAGCGTATCGTTCTGGGTTTTGTTCAAAAATCCACTTGCAAGGCTCACAGCAGAATTGGTACACGCGTCCTTTGTGCTTAACCACTTTCGGTTTGGAAGCTTCAAGAGCCGACGCTGAGTTGACAATTGGCAGTTGACAAAGGTTGCAGATTGCTGGGAAAGTTTCTGGATAAGTCAGTTCGATGCGATTGTTGCGTATGTTCTCAGTAATCACATCCCAATATGAACCAAACTGTTTTTCCCAATTGGGATACTTTGACTGAAGCCATTCACGCTCAGCTTGGGAAACACCAGCATCTGGATTCCACCACAATGTTGGACGCCAAGTCCAGACACCCAAGTGTATCGCGTGATGATACCATTCCAATTCCTCAAGCAAAGTATCCCAATACCAGGGGAGCTCAAGACCCAAATCACGGAACAGATCTACGAACTGTTTGAGAATCCATTCTTCCATGAACTCTTTGAAAGACTGCTGGCGATGCTCCAGGGGTGTGTAGTAGTCCATCGACAAACCGGTCAGCAGAGCGAAGATACGCCATGAGCGCCAGAACATCGTATCAATTAGCTTCTGTGGTATCTCTTTGCCCTGTTTAAGGAGAATCTTTAGGGTTGGCTCACCTTGCTGAGCGTGGCGCGATTCATCCGTCTGAATGCTAGAGATGAGTGCGCCGAACTCAATATCGCCCACCTCAAGAGCATCCGCAGCCATACCCAAAAACTGCAAATTGGTAAAACCAGACTCTAAAGTAAAGGTTAACTGTAGTGCTGTTGCGATCGCATCGCTGGCAGTAAACATATCATCACAAAGATGACGGGCAGCAATAATTGCCCAATCATTTGTATGGACTCCCTTGTGAGTCCAGTCAAACTGGATGTCTTTTTCTAGGAGTCCATGAGCAAACAACAGCTGGATCTGGGTGTGGCGCGTCTCGTCAAGGGTGCCAAAAAGCGCCATGTTGCGCCAAGCAGCCGCTCTACCAAAGCGGCTCATACGCGATTCCGCCAACACTGCCAGAATTTCTGGAATTATCATAGCGCCGTAATGAGCTTTCAGCGAAGATACCCAACCTGGATCGAGATGCTCAAACAGTTTGGAGCGACTTAGCGCTGATTTGACAGAATACACACCTGCATCTTTTTCACATTGGTTATGGACGTATTCCCGGTAGGTGATTTTGTAAGACTCGTCCCATTCGTACCAATCCTTTTCTAGAATCTCAGAATCACCCGCGACTTCTTGAGGAAAGACTTCATCGTAGGTCACGTACTTGAAGTCCCAATTCATATCACGAGCCAAATCGTACCAGTCAGAGCGATTGAGCTTGGGCATAAAAATGAGTTCCCCATTAATTGAATTTATTTGCTCAAACTTGTTAATGATCAAGTTTGCACTCTTAGATAGCTAGGTCAACTTTAATCCGAGGTCTTAACAATTTCGAGTAATTTTACCCCGTTTTAAGCATTGACTAAAAGCTGATTATGTGACAAAAGTCTTAACAACTTATGGAAAGTTGGATAACTCCCCTTGTATATTTAATCGGTGTCAGCAAAAGCAACTTATGCACTTAAAGCTTTTGCAGATACTCTGGTGGCACATGATCCACGAGCCAAACACCATTCTCAGAACAATAGAAGATGTAACCTGCTTGATGCATCGCCGCTGCATCTACCGCAAACACCACAGGTTTTCCATGCCTTGCACCAACAGCTTTTGCTATGGCAAGATCTCGTGATAAATGGACATGATGGCGCGACATTTTGGATAATCCCATTTGGAGAATTGCCTCCACGCAACCTTGTGCCGTACCGTGATAAAGCACATCTGGAGGAACAACAGGTTCCAATTGCAAATCAACTTCTATGCTATGCCCTTGGTTAGCACGAATGAAAGTGCCTGTGGCGTCAAAGGAAAAGCGTTTTTTATCGTTGTTTGCAACAACTTTATTCAGTTCCTCACGGCTGATAGGAAACTGGTTTCTCGCACAAGCTGCTAACAGTTCATCAACAGGAACCCAGCCACCAGGAGCAAGTTTAATGCCAAGGCGATCGGGTTGATGACCAAAAAAGAACTCAGGAGTCAGAACTCAGAAGTCAGAATATTAAACGCGCTTTCTCGTCATGAATCAAGAGTTCTGGTTCCTGAGTATTGGTCTGGTGCCCCCGAATTTATTCGTGGAGAAAAAGAAAATTTTTCCATTCTTAAATCCCCCGGATTCTATCCGTGGGGATATTCTGAGTTCTGTGTTCTGCGTTCTGCATTCTTCTTAAGCAGGTGTTTACTGAGATATTTGCTGATTTTAACGAGGCGAGAATTGTCCATTAACTTGTTCAATCAAATCAATGCAATTTTCTGAGTGGCGACATAATTTGGGAAAATTAATTCAGTTTTGCTTCCCCCAAATTCATATAACACTGGATGAGTGGAAGAAAGGTTCAAGGGTGATGGAGTTGTCCAGTTTTTAGAATTAGCGGCTCATCGTATGATAGAACTTGTGACGATAGTGGACGCAATAATGGATTTCTTCAAACAGGCTGGTATATCTCTGCTAGGAGGCTGGATTATCGGCATTGCGGTTGCTGCAATGAAGTTACCAGCTCCGGTACCTCCGTTAATGGGGTTAATTGGAGCCGCAGGTGTGTTACTCGGTGGCTACTGTTACGAACTCATCATCCGACTCCTGTTTAGATCGTCCTCATGATATCAAATGGTCGCTGCAAGACTTGAAAAAGGTGGTCTATGGCGGGCGATCGCATCTCGAAGTGATGTCATAGCGGTAATTCACTCTCCTGCAACAGTCAAAGCTTGGTGATAAAGTTGTTGGCTGATGCGTGTACCGTTAGCAATGAGCTCGTCTAGCACTTCTTTAACGCAAGGAATTAGCCCCTGCTGTTTAGCTATCAACACAATTCCCACCGTACCGATAACAGGTAAGCCACGCCTTTGTGCTTCTTTTCGTGCTGCTAAATCATCAACTAAAACCCATGTTGCACCTATTTCTTCAGCAAGAGTTATTGCGGCACATTCACCTAAACCAAGCTTTGTAGTGGTGCGAAGTGTTTGCACTTTCTGTTTGTCAATGACTTGTCGCACCTCAATCCAGTTTTCTGAAGGTACTGCCGTAATAGAGGGGTTAGTTGCTGCTGTCAACTCATTGTAGACATCTTCGGGAATGATAATCCGTCCAGATACATCTCGTAGCAGTACTAGCCGCCCAACTTTTGCCAGTTCGCTTAAAGGGGTAGTATCAGAGACAACAATCACTCAGAAGATTTCCTCAAGTCTTTAAGATAGTCGGTTACCTCCCGTTGCAAATCTTCCAGCGTCATCGTGTCATCAAAAGGTGATATGTTGTACTCATACATCAATTCTGACAGTCGCGAACGGTTTACTCTTAATAACTCTGCTGCCCGTCCAGCGCTAATATCACCCTGACGCAGTAACTCCATCACAAACGCTTCATGTGCCTTGCGTTGGGCTGCTGCTCTATGTTCTTCAGGTATTTCAGTAAGCGCTACAGTAAACTTGATTTCAATCTGTGGTTCTGACATTTCTCTCACATTTATCTACAAGCATTTTATCTATCAAGAAAACAATTGACCCACTTTCGCCAAATCCACGTTCCCACCGCTGATAATCACCCCAATTCTAGCCCCCGGAGCTTTCACAACTCCTTCCAACAAAGCCGCTGCGGCTAACACCCCAGTCGGTTCAACCACAATTTTGAGGCGTTCCCATAAAAAGAACATGGTGCGTAAAATCGCTTCTTCAGATACCGTAACCATATCATGGACATATTGCAGCACCAACGGGAAAGTAATTTTACCCAAATAAGGAGTACGCGCACCGTCAGCAATGGTATCGGGATTGTTTACAGTTTGCAAAGTTTTGGTGTGAAAAGAGCGTGTCGCATCGTCAGCAAGTGCTGGTTCTACTCCTATCACGCGACAGTTGGGGAAAACGGCTTTAGTCGCGATCGCACAACCAGAAAGTAATCCACCGCCACCGCAACAAACAAGCAGCAAATCTAGTTCACCAACTTCCTCAATAAGTTCTTTGGCAGTAGTCCCTTGTCCTGCCACAATGTGAGGATGGTCATAAGGAGGAATGATCACACTTCCTCGCTCTGTTACTAAACTTTGGGCTAATTCCTCCCTGTTTGTTTGCTTGCGGTTATACAAAATGACCTCAGCACCATACCCACGAGTTGCAGCTAGCTTCACCGCTGGGGCGTCGTCAGGCATAGCAATAGTGGTAGGAATTTTTAGCAGTTGTCCAGCAAGTGCTATTCCTTGAGCATGGTTCCCAGATGAAAAGGTCAAAACGCCTTTTTGCTTTTGTTCTTCAGATAACTGTGACAGAGCATTGTATGCACCTCTAAATTTAAAAGATCCCGTGCGCTGGAAGTTCTCGCACTTGAAAAAGACCTGGCTATTGGTGCGTTGGTTGACTGTTCTTGAAGTCAGAACAGGGGTGCGGTGTGCAATACCAGCCAAACGCTTGGCTGCGGCTTCAACATCAGTTATGGTGACAGAATTATGCTGTGACATTGATGGCTATATTTTAAGTGAAAGAGTAATCGGACAAATCACCTACAGGCTTGTAGCCGATCGCCTGGTAAATGTGATTTGAAGTCGGGTTTGCCAAATCAGTGAACAAAAAGCAGTATCGATGTCCTTGGTCTAGCAATGTTTGGCTCAAAGCCGCCATGCAAGCACTGGCGTAGCCCTTTCTGCGGTGTTCTGGTGGTGTGTAAACCAAACTAACCCCTGCACCGTTGGGCGTTACACCAACATGACACGCCATTGAGACGGGGGTTTGATCTTCCCAAATGTAAGCACTACCCCGCTGCAAATGGCGTTCTACTGTACGTTCAACTCCTGGCTCAACATTACCCAAGGCTTCCAGCATAAAGGCTTCAAACCAACGGATAAGAAGTTGTCGCTCACTCTCAGTAGCAATACGTAAGTCACCTGTTGCTTGGGGAATTGCTTGCACCTGCTCCAATTGGAAAGCACGCAGCGACATTTTTAGTTGGTAGGATTGACCAGTCAGGGAATGCCAAGCCTCTGTAAACGCTTTTGCCTCAATGGTGGGGGCGTTGATTCCTGGTAATGGCTTTTGGGTCAGGTGGAGGTCTTGGGCGATACTCTTGCAGAGTCGCTCCGCGAACGCCTCAATAGCCACAAAATCCTGTATCTTTGACAACAGCAAGTTTCGCGGAGGTGTTCTCATCACCACTGCAACGATATCTCCGTCTACTTCAACAGTTGCCAAGTAGGGCTTTTGGTCGAAGCGTTCAGGGTTGTGAATTAAGGCGTTGCAAAGTGCAAGCAGCTTGTTATGGAGTGCTTCTTGTTTGAGCAAGTAGTCTTTTACCCGCTCGTAAAATTGGTTTGCATCTTCAAAACGATTGATTTTCATCAACATTACTTATGGTAGTAACAGAATTATGCTGTGATATCAATGGCAATGTTTTTGCTGAAAGAGTAATCGTTCCAATCTCCTACAGGCTGGTAGCCGATCGCCTGGTAAATATGATTTGAAGTTGGGTTTGCCAAATCAGTGAACAAAAAGCAGTATCGACAACCTTGATCTAGAAGGGTTTGACTCAAAGCCGCTACACAAGAAGTAGCATAGCCCTTTCTTCGGTACTCTGGGGGCGTGTACACCGGTCCAATCAACGCACTACTCGGTGTGAATAGTCTACTACGAGCCATTGATACTGGTACTTGATCCTGCCAAACATACAGACTCTTCTGGCTTAAATAATGTTTTATAGTGCGTTCTTCATTTCCCTCAACAGATCCAAAGGCTTCTATTGCAAATGCTTTGTACCAATCTTGTAAGAAAAGGGACTCATCCTCAATCGCCTGGCGCAAGTACCCACTTGAGTTAGAAATTGGCTGCACTTTGTCGAGTTGATGAATTCGTAATTGCTTCTCCAGTTTATAGGACTGACTGGTGATAGCTTGCCAAGCTTGAGCAAAAGCAAAAGCTTCCGCAGCTAAACCACTGACACCTGGTAACTGCTGCTGATCAGAATGCAAATCTTGGGCGATACTCTTGCAGAGTCGCTCCGCGAACGCCTCCACTGCTGCAAACTTTTCTATCTTTGATAAAATCAACCTGCGAGGCGGTGTTCTCATTGCCACTGCAACAATCTTGCCATCCATCTCTACACTTGCCAGGTACGGTTGGCAATCATACTGTTGTGGATAGTGAATTAAGGTGTTGCAAATTCCTAGTAACAAGCTATGCAATGCTTCCTGACTCAGCAAGTAGTCTTTCACCCGCTCATAAAATTGACTTGCATCCTCAAACCGATGGAGTTTCATCTCACTCTCCTGAATTTTCGCTCCTCTTCGTAGCTCCTGACTCAACAGTTACGCTATTCATTTGTTGTTGCAAAACAGCAAGTTGTAAAAATATGCTTTTCTCCATTTCACCAGCTTCCATTGTTTGCATCCAGTGCATCATAGATGAGATGATAAGTTCTTTAAGATAAGCAAAAGAAAAGCCATCCGTCTTCTCAGCAATCTGAGTTATTGTTGTTTCAGACAAGTGCATGGCAGGTTTAAATTTGTCGTTCCACAAGTTTATATATGCTATGCGTTCTGTCAAACTTGGTAACTCAAAATAATATTTGCGGTCAAAGCGACTGGGGCGCTCCAAAATTGCTGGTTCTATACGTTCTGGATAGTTAGTTGTGGCTAAAATCACTATCCCCGTATTGGTGGCAAAACCATCAAGTTCATTCAAAAAGAACGAGCGATTTTCACCATCTACCAGGGAATCTAGGTCTTCTAAAACCAGAATACACGGTGCGGACTGTCGCGCTCTTTGGAAGACTTGACGAATGTTGTGGTGAGGATTCTCGTACTCCGACTTTAAGCTTTTGACGTACAAGCACGGCTGCTGCATCTTATTAATCAAAGCTTTGACAGCGTGGGTTTTGCCATTTCCGGGAGAGCCGATAAACAAAATTCCTCGCTTCCAAGGTAAACCACAATCTTCGTAAGTTTCTTGTGAATCAAAAAACTTTGCCAAGTCGTCTTGAATTTCTTGTTTAAGAGCGCTGGGCAAAATCAGATTATCAAAAGTCGCGTTCTGAATTGACTCAAACAACTCTATATTTTTTGACCAATAACCCTCTTCAAATACCAAAATTTCGCTTCTAACTTCCGAGTTCCACTCACAAACAGCAGCAAAAAACTTTTCAGCAATGTCTTTGCTGTCAGCCAAAATCCAATAATATCTGGTTTTACAATAACCATCCTGAAAACTTATGAGCAGGACATCTAAGTTATATCCTTCCCATGTCACCTCAAAGTTGCCATTTTCAGTAGAGTTATCAATTTTGTTTTCCATGCCATCCCAACCAGAAATAATCTGATTATGGATGTAGGTATCAGATGTTTTAATAGTACAGAAATTTGCCTCAGCGTACCTCTCTAAATCAAAAGCATAATCACTACCTTCTAGCAGTGCTTTTTTCGGATAAAGTGCTGCTAATTCCTGACTGACATAGTAGGTAATGGCGTTAGTAGGAAGGTTAAGTGCTTCTAAAATCAGTTGTTGAGTTTTCACGAGTTTAAGTACTTTTAAATTTGTTCAAATACACGTTTATTTTAGGTGGGCAATGCCCACCCTACTTCTAAAGCGTATTGTCGGTTTCCTACTCCCTTCCCTGTGCATGATTACCTATTTTTTATTGGCGCTCTAGCCTACGGCACGCCGCTGCGCGTCTAGGCGTCTTGGCGGTTTTTTTAATAGGTAATCTTTTGGCGGGATAGGAGTAATTTGTTATCTTGTGGGAATAGATTTTCCTTACAATCTCTACAAAAGCTTTGAAACAAATTCCAGATATTTACTACAGAAGAATTCGCTTTTCTAACGTAAACATAATGACTTCAAGACGCTAGGTTGAGAAACCCATCCATTAAACAAATCGCTGCGTAAACTCACACATCAAATCCACTCTACCCTTACGTAACATTGCTGGGTCTAATCTTTCTGTGGTGTTGCAAGTCATCAACACAACCAATCGCTGTTGTATATGAATACCACCTTCATCAATGACACTTTGGTACAACGTTCCATCCAGCAAACTCAAAATATGTTCCGTTTTGTTACTGTATTGCGCCACCTCAGAAGCACGATTTTGTGCCAGGTTATCAGCTTCATTAATAATGATACAAATTCTTTCTAAGTATGTTGGCGGGACAAAGTTGGCGATCGCATCATGATCCAAAATAAAAATCACATACCCCAAAGGCATCAAAATTTCTTTTGCGACTGCTTGCGTCCATGCAGTTTTACCCGTACCTGGTTCTCCATGTACCAAAACCGCTAACTGCTTCTGATTAAGAATCGCCTGCTGTACTGAATCAGTAAAGCCTTGAATATCCGTGGGAAAACTCCGAATGGGAAATTGACTGTTAACTTTACCCACACGACTTTGATATCCACTCAGCATAATTGCCAGGTCGTATGTCGCTTTGTTAATCAGTGGAGTCAGATTTTTTGCCATCAAAGTATACTGCCGCCGTCCTCTATCAAAGGAATCTATTTGTAGCCAAACGTCATCCTTAGACCAGTAAGCATAAACGGTGTTAACAACGTCCAAACGCTCCCAGTTGACAAATTTCTCAACTGGCAGATAAAAATCCCGTTCCAAATAATATTGCGTGATGATATCAGGACGTCCTAAGACATCTAAAACGCGTAACACAGTAATTTCTTGAAGACGATTAAGAACATAATCAATTGGAATACTGTTACGGCTGACAAATTGGACGATAGGCGTTTCTGTACTTAAAACGTCTTTGTAACGATGATCTGGTGTTAGAGGGTCGGGTGTGATGTAATTCCAAAATTTTTCTACTTCGTAGCGCGTATTATCAGATACGATATTTAATATATTAGCCCACCAAGTATAATTATTCCGCCCCAAAATTTCAGCAACATTACTTGCTAGATTCAAACTTTTTTGAGTAAACTCCCGCGTGTCGTTAGACAACAGTTGCCATACAAACTCCCAGTCCAACTCTCTATGGAAGGGTCGCCAACCAGTTGCTAGTAAGCTTTGACGGTTACTATTGGCAGGACCGCCTTCGTTGTTTCTATAGTATTCAAAGTCCATATTGTCAGTTGTGCACTTCTTGGTGGAGTCATCCTCTCCTGATGTAGGAGATCTGGCAAAAGTTTTATCGTAATATAAACTACTTACGTCGAAGTTGCCACAGTCATCGTTTATCAGTTGAAAGGAACTCCACCGTAGATACTTGAAGGGTAGATCTTTAAGTTGAGTGATGACACACTCTTTAATCAATTTAGAAATTTTTAGTTTTTGTTTATTTCACCTTATATACTACTTAAATACTACATTATGTGTCAAGGAGGTAGACAAAATTTTTTATTTTTATACAGTCGTAGTAAATGAATAAGGAGTGTTGAGGCGCGCTTTCTTTATGCGGTATGAGGCTAAGAAGGTATGGGTGTAACGGATATTCTTCGCTTGCAGCCCTAAAAAGGCACTACACGCTACAAGCCAATACCCCGGTTTCCAAAGAGGTTTGGTGAACTTTGTATAACAGGCTGCCATGCAGATATGTATCTTCCAGGGTGTTACGTTAAATTATTATTAAATATATTAAGTACTTATGATTTATTTGCTAAACTTTTTATCCACTTTGCATATAATAAAAAAGTGTCTTCTCACTTTGTATGCTTGAGGTATTCTTTCCTTGGAGCTAATTGGGTGAGCAAAGATCATCAACTTGACAGAGTTGAGACACGAGCCAGTCTCATGTGAGCGCCAAAAGACCGCTCACGGAATGCCTCGTTTGTTCTCTCAAGACAGATGATGAACATCATATGAATCTTATGGAGAAGAAATGGAACAGGCACAAGTCGCTATCAGTGATCAAAAGAAGCACAAATGCCAGTCGCCTTTAATATTGGCGGTTGAGGATAATGAAGATAACTTACTGTTGTTGAGTTATGCTCTTGAGTCGCTTGGTTGTAAGCTAATATGTCAAAAGGATAGTTTAACAACAGTACTTGTTGCCAAAGAGTATCAGCCTGACTTGATACTCCTAGATATTTTGTTACCTGGTGTGAGTGGGATTGATATTGTGCGTTCTCTGAAACAAGAACCGCTAACGAGTAACATTGCAGCTATTGCAGTGACAGCATTGGCTAGTGCGGAAGACAGAGAACACATCCTGAATGCAGGCTTCAACGACTACATCAGTAAGCCTTACATGATAGAAGACTTAGAAGCTCTAGTCCGCCGCTACCTCTGTAAGAAATGGAATCCAAATTCAATTTTTGACTTATGTCAGGATGAATCATAATCACGCAGATTTTGGAGTCAAACTTGTGTCTGATAAAGTTCTTCTCCTTCCCTTGTGATTTGGAGTCGGAGTGCGAATACTAGGTGTATCCGTCAAAACAGCAATAATACCAGTACGACCAGTCTCTAATGTGGCATCGCTGAGTATTTCTATCACTGTAACATTTAAAGTTTCTTCAATCAGTGCCTTAAGTTGTGGCTGAATAGCATCATCTAAATCTGAGCGAACCTGTTCAGCCAGTTCTAGGCGACCGGTTTGAGCCAGCAAGAGTTCTGGTGCCGTGATCGAACCTTCCATGACAATCACAACATTTTGATCCGATAGCTGACAGATCACCTTACTGGGTTGATGTCCAAGTTGTTCACGATACAGAGCTTGAATACGTTGTGCTAATGTTCTTTCTACTTGACCGCGAGTTGGTGTTGATGTACTCATGTGTTTCTTTTTCCTAGAGATTTAGACCACTAACGACAAGCCAGAAAGTCATGTGATGAATTATGAGTTACTTAACTTCTGACGCGTCGCTCATACTTGGTTGGAGTTAAAACCCCAAACTACGTCTGTTTAGTTTTTGAGTTGTCGTTAGCAGTGTAGGTTTATCATTAAGTGTAAAAAAACTCAGGAATCCCAAATTACTGATAAAATTATATTGGGAAGAATTGCGGAAATTCACCATCCGAATGCAGTATTTCTCAAAAATTTCTATTTCACCTCTTGGCATAAGCGCTGATACATATATTCTTCAGCCAAAAGCTGCAATGGCGTGGAGCGCAGTGCGGTAGTCCGGAGCACAGGCTAAATTAACAAAGTAGCGTTTTTGCTACTGAGAAGCAAGCGCAATTTACCCAAGTCAAGCAGCCTTTGGAATGAGAGTTACACTCAAGCTTGCTTCGGTAAACGTACAGCGAAGACACTGCCCTTGCCAAGTTCAGAGAAAACCTCGATATTTCCCTTGTGTGATTCAATGATCCGGCTAGATAGATGCAATCCCAAGCCGCTGCCAGCACGTTTATTTTTACCTTGGCGAAAGCGCTCAAAGATTTTTGCTTGGTCTTCTTTTGCAATGCCGTATCCTGTATCTTGTACCTCAATGATCACCCAAGGATTACCGTGAGGGTTTGAGGGTGTTTCAGAAATAGTAATATTTACACTGCCTGTATCTGTAAACTTAATAGCATTTCCTATAAGATTGCTGATCACGCGCCGTAATTCTAGGCGATCGCCCTTCACCACACCAGCAGTTTCGTCTTGTGAATCTAACTTGCTCTTGTCTACATTCACAGCCAACCCTTTCTCAATCGCTAGAGAACTGAGTTCTTGAACAACTTCTTCAACGAGAAGCCCCATATTGCAGCTTTCCATTTGCAAAGTCTTTTTCCCCGCCTCGAAGCGGTAGACTTCTAGGAGGTTGTTCACCATTTGCAACAAATTTTGGTTGCTGCGCATCATGGCGGATATAGCGGATTTCATGTCCTCAGAAATTGGGCAGAATGTTTCTTGCTCAAACAAAAGCAGCATGCGATCTGCGGCGACTAAGGGAGTTCGCAAATCGTGAGTCAGACGTGAAACAAAATCCTCGCGTTGGCGTGCCATTTTTTGTTGTTCATCAATACTGTGTTTGAGTCGCAGCATTGATCGCACTCTTGCCAGTAACTCCTCATGATTGAATGGTTTGCGAATAAAATCATCTGCTCCTGCATCCAAGCCTTCGACAACACTTGCATCGTGATGTGCCGTTATCAGCAGTATTGGAATATATGATATTTCTGGATTCTTACGAATGCGGCGTGTCACTTCATAGCCATCCATTCCCGGCATCATGACATCTAGCAGAATCAGATCGGGTGGAGACTGAACAACTTGCTCTAAAGCATCCATACCATTGTCTACTAACCCAACTTCATATCCTTCAACCTCTAAAATTGTCTGTAGCAACACGAGATTATCAGGATTGTCATCAACGGCAAGTATACGTTCTACTTTGGAAGCTTCTTCGTCTAACATAGTTATTTGCTTTATAGAGAATAAAAATTTATAGTTTGATTTCGCTTTTCTATTTTAGAATTACCTGTCTCTACTCTTGTTTTGCAGACCTTCTTGAGCAAAGCGAGAATTTTCCTGCTTCCAAAAACTTTTTTTGGCGGACGCATGAGTATTTGATGCCCCATCTGCACCGTGTTGCATTGAGGATGATATTTGACGGGGGAGTTGAATCCGAAAGACAGAACCTTGACCTAACTGACTTTCAACGGTGATGTTACCACCCATCATTTGCACCAGCGCTTTTATGATTGGCAAACCCAGTCCTGTCCCAGGATACTTGCGAGTGGTACTTTGATCAACTTGCCGGAAAGCTTCAAAAATATTTTCGAGATCCGCAGGAGCAATACCTATACCAGTATCGCAAACCGCAATTTCCACTTGATTTCCTGGCACTTCCTTAAGTTCAACTGCAATACTGCCAGACTCTGTAAACTTGATGGCGTTTGAAAGCAGATTTGTTAGAATCTGTCGTATACGAGTTGGATCATTAAACACGACAAGGTTTTGCAACTCAATTTGAATCAACAAAGACAGATTTTTTTCCTCTGCCAGAGAACGCATCTCTTGCACGGTAGCATTGACGAGCTTTGACAAATCAAAGATTTCTGGTTTTAAATCTAACCTTCCTGCCTCTAATTTAGAAAAGTCGAGAACTTCATTGAGCAGCATCAGCAAATGCTTGCCATTGTTGAAGATACGCTGTATCATGTCTTGTTGCTTATCTGTCAGTTCACCACACTTAGGACGCAACAAGAGCTGAGAAAACCCAATGATGGCATTCATGGGAGTCCGCAATTCATGAGACATTGTTGCCAAAAACTGCGACTTTAGCCGTGATGCTTCAATCAGTTTCAAATTTTGTAGTTCTATATGTCGCCGCTGTGCTTCCAGTTCCTGGTTCTTACGAATGAGTAGCGAATTACTTTCGCGCAGTTGTTGATTTGCTAAAGCGACCTGCATTTCTGCACGGTGAACCCGGATGGTATTGCGCAAAATCTGTCCCAAGATTTCTGATGATAACCGCGACTTGGAGAGATAATCGCTAGCACCTGCTTTCATCAGTTCAACTGCTATCTGGTCGTCTCCTTGACCTGTAAGGACGACAACAGGCACTCTGATATTATTGGAACGTAGGTTTTGCAGTAGGCTTAAACCATCTTGGTCTGGTAAGCGATAGTCAAGAAAGACACAGTCATACGAAGTAGCATTATTTAGGAGAGCGATCGCACTTTTGCCATCGCCCACCTCAGACAGTTCCATTTCAACGCCTGCTTTGGTAAGCGCACGACGCACTGCGATTCGGTCTACTTCGTCATCGTCTACTACTAAAATTTTGAGTTTCTCTTCCATTACTTCTAGCCATTGCCATGACACACACTATTTTTCTTTATATCAGTTATCTTTTCTGAGCAAATGTCTAAAATTTTATTGTTAGAAGTTGCTTTAAAAAAAATTTAGTTAAATTTTATAGTCGAAGAAAGCTAGTTAAACAACCAACAATGGATCACTAACAACACTATTTCCAGATCTCAAACCTCATATTGCCCCAAATATTAGCTTAAGGCATTTCGCACAATGTCCAATACTTATTCAGCGTTGCCATGAGTTCAATAAAGTTCGCGAAAGTGACAGGCTTAAGGATATAGCCAGCAACGTTGAGGTTGTACGCTTCTACGCGGTCTTTATCTTGATTTGAGGTGGTCATAACTACCACAGGGGTTGGTTTTAATTGAGGGTCAGAACGTAATTTTTGCAGAAACTCTATTCCTCCCATTTTAGGCATATTTAAGTCTAGTAAAATCAAGCGTCGCTCTACAGGAACCTCAGGCGGCTCACCGTTTTTGCTACGCAACATTGCTAGCGCCTCAATTCCATTGGTAGCAACATAAAGTGGATTATTAATATTTACTTTCTTGAATGCCCGCTTTACATTCATGACATCAACTTCGTCATCCTCCACAAGTAGTATGTTAATCACTTTTTCTGACATTTCCTTTGATTGAATACAACTTGTTTGCTCTACATTCCAGCGGATTGATAAAAATTACTGGAATTAAGATGGCAGATAATTGCCTCTGGATGTGTCATAGCACTAAAGCACTAGGACAAACAGCCTAACTAGACTGAGAATGATTATCTAAAAAGCAGACACAGCCAAATCAGAGTAAAAGAAAATACCCCCTTTAGCTCATCATAATTCTAGACACACAGTGATGCAGCCGTCTTCAGCCCTTGGTCAGAAGTACAAATTAACTCCCCACAAGAGTGTGAAGCGACGACCAGTGGAATCAGACTCAGCACTATTGAAGTGGTTGCTTGAGCCAAGTGAAACGGAAAGTGCTTCCTACTCCTAAGAGCGACTCTAAGGTAATGGTACTGCCTTCTGTTTCAATTATTTTCTTAACAATTGCTAAACCAATTCCTGTGCTTTCTTTTTGGTCGCGAGCTTCTAGCGTTTGGAAGATTTGAAAGACCTTATCATAATACTCAGGGGCAATGCCGGGACCATCGTCACAGACAGCAAATTCATAGTACTGTCCTTGGTCTAGTACGGAAACTTTCACATGACCATCTGTTCTGTTGTGGTGCTTAATCGCATTACCAATCAAGTTGCTAAACACTTGGAAAAGAGGTAGTCGCTTGGTCACAAAGCTAGGCATTCCTGGTTCGACCTCAATCGTGAAAGTTTCTGGCGGGTCGAGGAAGTCAATCACTTCCCTCAGCAATGCGTTAACATTCACCATTGATGATGGAGTTTGAGTGCGTCCAACTCGTGAATATTCTAGCAAACCGTTGATCAGCCCTTCCATACGACTGACTCGCCCTCGTAACAGGCGCATCTGGTGTTGGTTTTCCTCTGGAAGTGTATCTGCGAGGTCTTCTTCTATCCATTCTGAGAGGCTGGCGATCGCCCGCAACGGTGCTTTCAAGTCATGAGACGCGACATAGGCAAACTGATCGAGTTCATCGTTACGTTTTTTCAACAATGTCGTCGTTTGCGCCAAGATTGTATTCATGCGCGTGAGTTCTTCTGCTCTCTGCTGGAGAGCAATTTCTACTTCTTTGCGATCGCTAATATCAATACACGAACCAATGTACCCAGCAAAACTGCCATCTGGATTCCATCGGGGAGTTCCTTTATCTAAAATCCAGCCATATTCACCATCAGAACGTTTGAGGCGGTATTCACGCGCGTACGATTCCCTCGCATCAAACGCACTGATATATGTCTCTAAACAATGCTCGATATCTTCAGGATGCACTCCTTCGGTCCAGCCATTGCCTAGTTCTTGTTCGATTGTACGTCCGGTAAATTCCAACCAACCACTATTAAAGTAAGTACGCAGCGTATCCGAACCAGACACCCAAATCATCACCGGAGCATTTTCTGCCATCGCTTGGAATCTTTCCTCGCTTTCCCGCAACGCTTGTTCTGACTGCTTGCGCTCAGTAATATCTGTAACTGTCCCAACGTAGCCAATCACCTGACCATCATCCTCAGTTTCTGGCACTGCTTGTGAAAATACCCAATTTATTCTCCCATTAGGATGCACAAAGCGAAACTCATACTTAAATGGCAGGTATTCTGGAATAATTTGCTTGACTTGCGAGTCGATACGCTCTAAATCTTTTGGATGGACAGCAGATCGCCAACCTTTTCCCAGAGCATCTTTTAGAGAAAGTCCAGCAATTTCACACCATCGTTCATTAACATAATGACAGTTTCCCGACAAATCTGTCCGAAAAATCCCCACAGGAGATATTTGTGCTAGAGTTGCCCACCTGCGCTCACTTTCTTGCAACGCCCGTTGGGCTTGCTTGCGCCCAGTAATGTTATCAAAGGCAATTCCAACACACCGATTTGGTAATGGAAACACTTTAACGCTGAAATAGCTACCGGGTATGCGTTCATCGCCGTAATAAACTTCATACTGATCTATTGTTCGACCAAAATAGGCAACCTCTGCGTACAGTTCCAAAGATGTTCTCCTTTGCACCAGCATATTAGGAAAACAATCAACAATTTGCTTGCCAACATCTTGTTCGAGAGATATTCCAGTCAGGCGCGATGCAGCAGGGTTTGTAGTCACTAACCGCAACGAGGTCATATCGTTCGGGTCTTCTAAATGCCACACAACCAAGCCGAATTGCATATTGTTGACAATATCCCTGTAAAGTTGGTCTTGTCCGTTAAGTGCCTCCAACTGTACTTGGGCTTGTTCACGCTGCAATTGTTCAACAATTCGGTGATTTGGCGAATGCTCTAAATCTCCATCAGGGAAAATGCGACCTTCTGCGACTAATAATACTATCTGCCCAGTTTCATCTCGCAATGGGTTAATATAGAAGTCAACAGTTGCGGGTGGATTGTTTGAGCGAGCGGCATTGACTTGACAGCGAATGCATTTTCCTTTGGCTGCATGAGCAATTGCTTCTCGTAAGATTGCCTGACCTGCTAAATCCCACCAGTTCACTTGCCAAAACAAGCGACCAATCACTTGGGCGTTCGTCAGTCCTCCAAATTCTAAGGCTGTTTGATTAGCTTCAACGAGAGTGCCATCTGGCTTCATTAATCCCATAAATTGAAAGGTCTGGTTGAAGATGGCACGAAAACGTAGCTCACTTTCTCGTAAAGCTGCTTCGACCTGCTCTAATTTCTCTGTATTGGTGTCAGCAGGTTTGAAATATTGAACCATACCTTTGTTTTTTGTTAAATTTTCTTAAAGATGATAGAAAAGAAGCGTTATAGTTGAATTTTCAGCCAGAGTTATTTAGTAGCGAAAAACGAGTAACAAATGCTTAATTAGGACTCAATGACTGGGAAAGACACATTCTTCGATCAAAGGTAATCGCTTTCATCCGTCTGGTAAATAGGTAGTTGCGTCATTTGAGGGGTACCAGTTGGAATGTGTACAAGTATTTCATAATATTTCATAAATATTCCATATATCCCAAGCTAGATATTAACTGTGTCAAATGGGAGGAAGATAGTAAGCCCCTTATTTCTATCGGTGGATGCAAGTTTGATAAAATATCATCTATCTTTGGTTTTGGAAAATAAAAGAAACACTTTGCAAAAGGTCGGCTCTTGACAGATGCAATTTACACAGAGTGAGTGTAGCAATGAGTGAAATTAGTATCGTTTTAATTGAAGATCATGACCTGACAAGAATGGGGCTAAAGGCTGCACTACAGTCAAATAGCACACTTCGAGTTGTTGGTGAAGCACCAAATGGGACAAAAGGGCTGAAACTTTTGGAAACAGCTAAGCCAGATGTAGCTGTTGTGGATATTGGTTTGCCTGACATAGATGGAATTGAACTCACCAGAAGATTCAGACAGCACCAAACAGAAACAAATGATTCATCAACGAAAATCCTTGTTCTGACAATGGATCATTCAGAAGATGCTGTGCTTGCGGCTTTTGCAGCCGGGGCTGACTCCTACTATATGAAGGATACAAGCATCGATAAGTTGACGGAAGCAATTCAAGCGACTCACACAGGTAACTCTTGGATCGATCCGGCGATCGCTAACGTGGTGCTGCAGCAAATGCGGCAAGGTATCCCAGAAAACCAGGCATCTGATAAGCCCAAGACTGTAAAAATTGAGGCGTTGTCATCTGAGTACGAGCAAGTTTTAGAAACTTATCCACTCACACAACGAGAACTGGAAATTTTAGAGTTGATTGTCGCTGGGTGTAGCAACGGACAGATTGCTGAGAAACTATACATCACAGTTGGTACCGTTAAGACCCATGTCCGCAACATCCTGAATAAACTGTGTGCCGATGATCGTACCCAAGCTGCTGTTCGCGCTTTACGTTCTGGCTTAGTCGCATGAAGCATATACTGATTTTGGATTGAGCTTTGTCAATCATCAAATTAGTCCAACCTGAATCACTTGCCTCAGCACCCTACTCTTAAGAGGAAATGCACTGTATAATTCTGACAATTGCAGTCACAATCTGATCACAGATTGAAATTCCCAACAAAAGTGCGCATACAAGAGTGCCTATAACCTTTCAGTTGAGTGATGAACACGAGTTCAAACACTCTAATCTACTTTGCATTTCCTCTGACGTGCTAGGTTCAATATCAGTCTTCCAAACACTCACTTGAGTACAGTGTGTTGTAGTGTGAATGCCAATTTGTAGATTTAGCGGTTTTCTTTTATCATTTCTCCTCTTGTCTGTTGTTTTGACTTATGACGAATAACTTAATGACTTTTATACAGCATCAATGACATTGACCACCGAAGAAATAAGAACTTGGTTTATGTCCTAGATAGCATTTAACTTTCGGACTGATATTTTGCAGCCTTCTCAATAATTCCTCATATCAGCTAGAAACTTCCAGTTTTTGGCTGATAATTTCTTTTTATTTTCATATCATTATATTCTTGCTAAATAACTCCAAAATTTTTATATCAGAACTTTCGATATCAGCCAAAAGTTAAGAATTTTTACCAGGAATTGAGCTGGTGTAATCGGTCAGTTTTGCCTGATTAAAAATATTGATAAGCAAAAGTATATTTAAGTAGATTTAATTTAAATATAATACAATACAGTTCAGTTAAGTGTGATTTGTGACACTTGCATAAGTGTAGTGAAAGTGCATACTACGTCTCTACAGAAATCATTAGGCTTTATTTCTAACAGTTATCTCTTGCGACGGAATTGCTACTGGACTTGCGGTAGAAGAGCCGTTTAGTTTGAATTGATAGATTAAAGATAGCACTATTAAGGAATTGGAGAATCAAAATATGAATATTATTGCTTGGATTGTTCTTGGTCTTATAGCTGGCGCAATCGGTAAAGCTATTTATCCTGGTCGTCAAGGCGGTGGAATTCTTTCCACTATGATCTTGGGTATTATTGGAGCATTTGTTGGAGGTAGCATAGTTAGCTTGTTACAGACAGGAACAATCCAACTAACTGCAGCTACCCTGAGTATTCCTGGTTTGATTGTTGCTATTCTTGGCGCAATGATTGCCATTTTCATATGGGGCTTAATCACTCGTCGCAGCGCTGTTTAGCTTGATGATAGTAGAAACAATGGTTAGAGCCGATTTTTTAGGGCTAACCTTTTTTTGTTCCAAGCTATCAAAATACTCCACTGTGTAATGTAGTTATACACAGTGGAATATTTCATAAAAAATTCCGTCACTAAACCTTTTAACTGAGTTACGCGAATAGACTATTCTAAAACTTTCTTCACCTCATCTTTTAAATTCTCGGTAGTGTGAATAACTTGGGCTTCAGCTTGCTTGGCTTGACCCTCAGCCTTATCTTGCGGATTGCCACTCAAGTCACCAACTACCTCTTGAATTTTGCCTTCAATATTTTTTGCTGTTGCTTCTATTCTCTTCTCAACGCTCATATCGTACCTCTTCTCTTAGCTATTATTTCTCTATATCAAAGAAAGTATCAGGATTTGGTTTGCTGGGTACCTATCAGAAGAAAGATTTGACGCATAAAAAAAGCAGAATTTTATTAATTTTTCTATAGAAAATGACTTGATATAAATTAATATAAAGTCCTATCTCATGATAGATGCAAGTAACAAATATCAAGTAAGATAAAAAATATCTTTTCCGGATTAAATGTTGTCAAAATTTCCTAATAAGTGGGCTGTGAGGAAATAAATGTAAACCTTTAAGGAAAGATAAAGGCTAATTTGTCGCTCAGGATAAATACCTTTGAAATAATTAGGGAAAGATGAGCAATGATTTCTTTGGCTTTATTAGCCGAGAAGTTGTGATACAACGCGTCTATAACAGATTTTTGATAACGAAATATTTACCATAAAACAAAGTACTCATGACAAGCAAAGTATGGGTGTAGGAAGAAAGCGTAGAAAAAATGTATGGGTCAATGAGATAAATGACATTATTCGGGGTGTATGTGGAGGTTTTTTGTTTGGCATTCCTTTGCTCTACACAATGGAGGTTTGGTGGATAGGATCACTGGCAAAACCTTCAATGATGATGTTGGCGATCGCACTAACGTTCGTTGTGATTTTCCTACTTAACCGCACAGAAGGTTTTCGCAGAAGCAGACGGAACTCACCAGCTTATGCATCAGTCACAGATACTGTAGAAGCAATAGCGATTGGATTGACTTGCTCTGCCTTTGTGCTGTTGTTACTCCAAGAACTAACACCTGAAACTCCCCTAAAAGAACTCTTGGGTAAAATCGTCTTTGAAGGTGTACCATTTAGCTTAGGTGTGGCATTAGCCAACCAGTTTTTAGGAGACACTCGTGATGCCAATGCTCCAGGGCGAACGGGCGCTCAAGCAAATGACGAAATCACAAAGAAACCAGACGAGTTATCCGCCACCTTTGCCGACATTGGTGCAACCTTGATTGGTGCAACTGTCATTGCATTTAACATCGCGCCAACAGATGAAATTCCTATGTTAGCAGCAGCCGTGACACCGCCTTGGCTTTTGGCAATTATTGCCACATCTGTGCTAATTTCCTATGGCATAGTGTTTGAAGCAGGCTTTTCAGATCAGCAAAAGCGCAGACAGCAACAAGGAATTTTCCAACGACCTATAAGCGAAACTGTGATGGCATACTTGGTTTCACTGCTAGCAGCAGCTTTTATGTTGTGGTTCTTTCAAAAATTAACTTTTGACGACCCCTGGACCATTTGGCTGGAACACACTTTGCTGCTGGGATTACCTGCAACTATCGGCGGTGCAGCAGGACGGTTAGCAGTATGAGTCAAACAGATGAATTAACGAATGGGAAAAAAGAACAACAGCAACCAAAGAGAACACCAGCTGAACGGGTAACTTTCGGTGCAGCTTCATTTCTCCTAGCAGTGGTTGTGAGTTTGGTAGGTTATACGTGGCTCAACGAAAAGCATCAACCCCCTGTCCTTTCTGTCAGCAACAAGACAATTCGGGAAGTGAATGGACAGTTTTATGTTCCTTTTGAGGTTGTTAATACTGGAGGAGAAACGGCTGAGTCGATTCAGATTATGGCTGAGTTGCAAATGAACGGTGATGTAGAAGAAACGGGGGATTTGCAGATTGATTTTTTATCTAGTGGTGAGAAGGAAGAAGGAGCGTTTATCTTCAGAACTGACCCTCGACAGGGTCAGTTAACAATAAGAGTTGCTGGTTACAAATTGCCCTAATAGCCAAAAGAGTCAATAGCCAACAGTTACTATAGGCTGTTGACTATTGACTGTTTTGACTATTACCAATTGACTAAACAGTCGCTTTCGCCTTAGACCAAACGCCATTCTCATCTTCATCATATTGCTGATGAACTGCTTCCCAAGCAGCTTGTTCAGCCTTGGTTTGGTCATTTGTCTCATTGAATGCAGTGTTATAGCGCTCAATAAATGTGCGCTGAGCTTGCTCAGAAAGATGAGAGCGAATCTCTGGAGACAAATCCTCTGGGCTGTTGCAGGCACCAGTACAAGCACGAGGCAGCGTCTGCTCGCTTGTGTGAACTTCTTCGCCACCAGCACTTTCTATCAGCAATTGGTATTCTCCAGCGCGATCGCCAGCAACTTCTGCCATCACCAAGAACTCACCAGCCTGCAAGCGGGTTTGGTAAACTGCGGCTTTGTCTTCTGGCATTCCCAATGTGGTGAGAACAGATACCAAACCAGCCCCTGCGCTGCCGGCGATCGCTCCACTTGCAGCCCCTAGCAACACTGCACCAATAGGACCTGCTGCTACAATCGGACCAACAAAAGGAATGAACAGTACCCCTACACCTGTAAGTAAGCTAAGGAAGGAGCCGAACAAGGAACCAAAGATTGCCCCGCTTCTCAAACCTCCGAGAATCACATCCCTCTTACTAATAAAGCCAGCAATTCGAGTTTCTGACTGGAAGTTTCTGCCCAATACCGAGATATGATCCCTGGAAACACCTCGGTCTAGTAAACGCCGAATCACATCATCAACTTGCTTCTGTTCTTTAAAAACAGCTGAGATGGTACGTTCTGCTGTATATGTTTCAGGCACTTAAAGACTCCTTGAATTTTGCTTTTCCAGTCGGCAGACTGAGGGGGGTAGATGCGGTAGATGCACGAAACCTCAGTCTGCCATTGTCAACTTAGACGCTATGCTTTGGGTTAAATCTGCTGCTGGCTACACGCCTACAGGGGTTTTGGTTTCTGCTATCTGGTTAGAACCGTCTGCTTGCAGTGACTGCCCTTCAATAAATGAGCGCAGCATCCAAGCCATCTGCTCATGCCCTTCCATTAGTCCTGTCAGGAAGTCAGAGGTTCCCTGATCGTGGAACTGCTCAGCAGTCTGATCCACATGATCACGCAGGTTCCGAATAACTTGCTCGTGGTCATCTACCAGTCGAGCCACCATGCCAGTTGCTGTGGGGACGTTACCAGCTTCTTCCTTGAGAGTAGCAATTTTGAGAAATCCTTCCAATGTACCAACAGGGTACCCGCCCAAGGCACGAACCCGTTCCGCTATGGAATCGATAGTTTCAGTCAGTGCTTGGTAATGCTCTTCCCAAATTTGGTGCAGGCTGCGGAACTGAGGTCCAACAACATCCCAGTGGAACTTTTTCGTTTTCACCAACAGTACATAGGCGTCTGCCAAATCTTGATTCAACAGATTAATCACACCTTGACGTTGTTCTTCCGTCAAACCAATGTTTATCTTGCGCATTACTTTAAATCCCTCAGCGAGCTTCTTTACTAACCTTCACAAATTCCATCCCCTACAATCATCAACCAAAGGAAGGATTGTACTTTTTTCATCAAGAGGAAAAATCAGACTTTTCTCATTAAATAGAAATAGACATCTTGACTAGGCAATCAAGATGTCTACTAAACGGTGATAACTATGCAAACTGCTCAAAACGCTAGAACATTGAGCAATAATTTATTTGTCACACCCACTTTCAAAACACACTGTCGCTAAAAACCATGAAATGCAGGTTACTTGTTACCTGTGAGTTTACCCAACGCGTTCTTAACTTGATCTTCTACTGTCTTTGCTTGTGCAGAATTCTCAGGACGCTTCATCTTCTCAATATCAGCAGCTCCCTGAATCTCGTTAAGTCCCTCGTTTGATCTCTGTTGTGTCTCTTCCAATCCTGGAGGTGCTTCTGTAGATAGTTGGTCTGTTTCTTTCTGAATTCCAGTTAGCTGTGTAACCTCATCTTCAGGATTGCTTGTTGTGCTACCGATCGTCGCAGCAGCGGGCAAAGCATAAGAGAAAATTAGTAAGGCACAAGTAAATGCCACAATGATAAAACGCACTGGACGCAACATAGATAAACCAAAACCAATATTCTTCATTTAAACTCCTCCAAAAATTAAGCCATCCAACACTCACGCCTGGTTACACCCTTGGCTGACAAGCATCATAAATACTGTCTGTTGTGAATCTTGGATACACTCTAGCTTACCCAATTTGGTATCTCTCGAGAAAGTTTTGAGCAGTGCTTGCAAAACAATCTTAACTTTCAACACAGAAGCGTATGCTTTAATTTTGTCAATTTGAGTGTTAAAATATGCCTGCGCTTCTATTTTTACTTGCTTGATTGCTGCTACCAACGAGATTTCGTTAAGGGTCAGGCTAATCTTCTTTCTACTTTGAATAAACAGACATATGAATCGACCTGTAGACTGAAATTTTATTTCTGTACTGCTATACAGAATCAACCTACAGGTAGATAAAAATTGTGCAATTTTGGCAAGTTAAGCTCTAATTGCTAATTGCATTAACTATGTAATTATTACTAATATAGTAAACAATCTTAACATATGAAATTTCTATGTAAATTTTTTATTTTTTAACAACAAACAGTAGATACAACCCCTAACTATCTAATCGCTAACCTCGGGCTATACCCAGCCATATAGTATTTTTATCGTAAATTAAAGGGTTTAAGACCACGAGCGTCTATAGGTAGTACGCCAGATGTCTCAAGTCGGGAAACCATGAAGGCAGAGCCGGCACGAGGGAAACCCTCCCGCAGTGCTGCCTCACCACGACACTGGCTCCTCAGTTTCAGTCGGGGTTGAAATCCAAGGAGTGAAACTGTCTTCAATTTTGAATTAAGAATATCGCGAATTTTGAATTGTTAAGTCCTTCCACCCATAAGCTAATTCTTTTAGCGTGACTCCACCACACTCAATCTGCTTTTCATACACCTTCTGACCCCCAAGGGCTTCATAAAATCTACATGCAGGATTATCGGCTAAAACCCAGACCAACATCGAGTGCAACCCTATCTCAAGGAGCCTTTCAACCACTGAGCAAGTCAGGCGGCGTCCAAGTCCCTGTCGCTGGTAGTCAGCTTGAATATAGATAGCGTATAACTCACCCTTATATATTGGGTCACTAGTTCGTTCTGAACCACCATTGGCAAAAGCAATAATCTGCCCAGTTCCGTCCTCGGCAACATAAATAAAATGCTGGTTCTCTGCTGCTGTACTGAGCATTTGTCTCCAGCTACTCTCTCGCTTTTCATAAGACAAATTAGCGAGGTATTCATCTGGTATAATCCCACAATATGTCGTTCGCCAAGTATCTACATGAACTTTGGCGATCGCCAACGCATCCTCTAACCTTGCTTCTCGCACAATCATAAGAATCTGTGTTTCTGATCTGTACCTAAAAAATTAGGTACAGATGTTTGGTGAAGCCAATGACCTATTCAGTTTTTAAGCTTCAGAAAAAGTGCTGGTATTTACAAAAACAACCGTCGTTCTTGGTAATAAACCTGTTGAATATTTTGTATCTCTTCGATTAGTTTTACTTTTGCCATTCTCTGAGCCTGTCTATCGAATTCATCATATTTGATGTGAGAAATATTTTTGTTTTTTGCCTCCTCTGGAGGCGGTCGGTGTTGATTAATTAAAGAGATGTAGAACATAAATCTTTAGGTTTAGAGGTTTAAATATTTTTGTATTACGTTTAATAGTTTTATGCTACAAAAAAACTACATTGAGTGTCAAGGGGTTGGGAAAAATTTTTTTTCAATTATCCAACCAAAGAACTTATTAAAACAGTGAACAGCTACCTACGCAGTAACGCCTGCTATGGTGGGGGATTTAAACCCGCCACCAACGCTTATGCCTACGGCACGTCTCTTGACGAACGGTGCACAGGAGTGTGGTGTTTCCCGCTGCGGATGAAACTGATAACTGATAACTGGTAACTGTTAAAGTTAGCTTTACGCCTGTGCTCTTTACAGCGCTTCTCAATTGCAGAAACGACAAACCACATGGTAGGGGCACAGCAATGCTGTGCCCGAAAAAACCAACCTGTGTTCTAACCAATTAAAAAACTGCTGTATTTATCAACAAGTGGAGAAATATAGCTGATGGCAATATTTTGTCATCAGGCTAAACAATAACACTCCAAACTTGCAGCAAATTATGAACAATTTGTGGCATTCAAACTACTAAAAATATAGAAATAGATTAATGACAACTGTTAGCTTTCAGCAACCAAGCTGAAAGCTAAAAGCTAATCATTCGCTTACGACAGAGGCTTTGTGTTGAGCTTGTTGCCAAAGTTTGTAAAGGAAGAACTCAGTGGCTTCACTGATTGCCGTGACAAACACACCCTCAGCATCCTGAGAACCATTTGATAGCCAACAACCCCGGAGAGTGACTTCCACGCATTCGTGATCACAACCGCACAAAGCAATGATTTCACTGTCTTCTTTTTTAACAAGAGTCTTAAGCATTTCTACTCCTGGCAAATGAACAGGAAGCAAAAAGGAAGCAGTACTGGGTTCAACGCATAGACATTGACCGACTCGCACTGCCAAAATCACTCGCTGCGTTACCCATTCTTCTAGCGACTGAGCTAAACACTCTAAGTAAAAGCTCGTTTCGGTGTATGTTAATTTCAGCATTCCTTATGCTCTCCTGTTATTCCAGGTTTGCTTGCACATTCTGCTTTGGATGTCCAAGTCTAGTGGCTCAGTCTTATTTGCCACTAACAGTACAATCGCCCGCTTAATATTAACCCGACATAGTGGCAAGTAATTTTGAAAAAACACTACCACCGATTGCTCTAAAACTTGCATCGCGCTTGTCACAGCTTGACTCCTTATAAACAAACCCCCGCTTCTTGTTTGCTGAAAGCGGGGGTTAGAATTTGACCTTTAAGTCTTCTGCTTCTATATCGGTACAGCATGCTGTTGTCTGTACCTCCCGCTTCGTTGTTTTAGTTTTCGTGCTGCATTCAGCACACCAATGTTGGCATATCGAGAATCATAATTACCCTCTGTGAGTTGCCATTTATTCCGGCTACCGTCTCCCATAAATAAATACTCCACTCCCACAGCGGCTGATTTCCAACTAAATCGGCAGTTGGCAACACGCAAGGAAGTAGAGATGGGGTAAACGGATTTCACAGAAAATTTCACCTATTGAACATTCCTTTAAACATACTACACTTGTATTACTATCCTGTCCATACTTTAAGGAGAAAAAGTGATGCATACAATAGCTCGCACACCAACCACCGACATGGAAGTCACCAGCATCCGCTTAGAACGGGAATTGAAAGATAAACTCAAAGAACTCGCTGGGAATCAGGGATATCAAGCTCTGATTCGAGACATCCTCTGGAATTACGTCCAGCAAAAATCAGGTGAGTGGAAACCCCGATTTTCGCGAGCCGATATTCGCGCTAGCATAGCCGCAACAGCACAACAAGAAGAACGCTGTGTACTCACAGGTCAACTCATTGCGCCGAAACAACCGATGTTGCTAGGACTTACAAGAAATGGCGAGATGGTTCCTCTAAGTGTCGAGAGTTTAGCTCCTTAAACTTTTGTTCAAGTGAATGCAGCCTAGTTGCGCCATGTGATATTGCAACTAGGCTGCATTCATTTTTGGCTCTATGGGGAATTCACCGATCCGCACGTAAGCGCTTGCGCGCACACTGAGCGCAGAGCGCCCCTGAAGCGGCGTACAAAGCAGCGTCTGGGCTACTGAGAAGGCATAGGACATAGTGGGGATTAGGGGCGAGGGGGAAAAGGGTTCTTAGGGTAATGACAAGTGTTCATCCGGACTTGATATGATGCTGTTTCGGCAGCAGGAGATCCAACAACAGTTGATAAAAACCTAAATATGAAAAAGAAGTAAAATATTGTAAAGAATATGAGTCAGAGAATAACGCCTAAAAAAATTTTTGGCTGTTTGGGGGAGTTGACCATAAAGGATCTGTGAAGCCTTACGCTCTCCAGTATTTTCTTTTCGCTAGTTCAATCGCTTCTTACTGATTCAACAAAAGGATGGCGTGAAAAAAATATTACTATTTTTTAATTTTAATATCAGTGTTAACGCGGATTAATTTTATGGGATTTTAGCTTGAATTCCAGAGAAATTACGGTTTATGTCTAAACGCAGACAGGATATCCTATCTCAAGGTGAGTAAGTCATTGAAGGCGAAGAACACCCAACCATTCTTTGGCTACAGGATCTTAAATAGATAGATTTTTAATATTTTTTTTCTAAAGAGAAATAGGTTGTTTAAGATACGAAGCATTTCATCATTTCGATTGGTCATCTCAAATAGAAAGGGGCTATAACAGGTGAGAGATAGTTTTAAGAAAAAATTTGCAATTCATCAGGGTGCAGTAGCACAAGCTTTGGGTGAAATATGCCGAGAGGTTGCTTACGAAGAAAATGAGGTCAATATTCAAGAGTGTGCCAAGAATGAACAAGCCTTTATTGCCGTCCAAGCGCCTAAATGAAGTAGAGCGACAAAAACAATACCCGCATGGAGCGCTGATGCAGCATCAGGAAGAACCTGCCTACCACTTAGTACAAAAAATTAATAAAATCATCGCCAATAGCTCAACTCCAAAAAGGATGCTGCAAGATATTGCCAAAGTGCTAGGAGTTGCCTTTAAAGTAGATTGGTGTAGCTTAGTCACAGTATCACTTGAGGTCTCGAGCGACGCAATCACGGCTAATTGGTCTGTCGAAGAGAATTTAGAGTTGTCTGAAACAGATGAAATGTTCTCTAGTGCGCAGCAATTAGACTTACCAGTGATGGAATGCGCTAGTGAAACATTGACTATTGAGGATATTTCAACAATTCAAAAAAGTTTGGCAATTGGGCGTCAATCTTTGCCACTGACTATAAAGGCAAAGGCTGTTTTGGCAATCCCGACTCGGTTAGGTGGTAAAAATAACGGCGTCATTGGTTTAATCAAATCGCAGCCATATAATTGGAGTGAATCCGAAAAAAAACTATTAAATGCAGTAGAACCGTGTTGCGCGATCGCATTCTCTCAAGTTGCACAAGCACAGCAGATTGCTGATCAAAATCAGTACGTGCAAACTTATGTCCAGCATCAAAGCTTAATCAAGCAACTCACTGTACTTAGTCGTAGCAACCTGGAGTTAAATCAAATGCTTCAGTTAGCGCTTGCTTCCACAGCAGAAGCTCTGCAAGCGGATCGTGGTTTGCTGATACTACTAAAATATACTGATCCGTTGTTTAGATCTCGAGCAAAAAAACAAATTCCCAAAGCAAAAGCGACGGTTGTAGGAAAATGGTATAAAGAAACAGAAATTGCCCTAACTCATCAGTTAGACACTTCAGAGACTTCCTTTTTTCTTGCCGACTGTAGTTTATGCCAGCGTGCCTTTTTAGACTCCGGAAAACCTTTAATCATCAATGATGATACAGATTTACAAGATACTTTAACAGTTGCCCCAGTATTTGCACTAGAAGTGCTGCCTGCAGTGCTATTAATGCCCTTAGAGATTCAAGGCAAAGTATTGGGATTTCTGGTGTTACAGCAAGCAGTTGCTCGCAATTGGCAATCAACAGAACTGAATATAGTACAAATGGTCTGTGCTCAACTTAGCAACGCCATAATTCAAACACAAACATTGCGGCAAGTACAAACGTTGGTAGATGAACGCACAGCACAACTGCAACGCAGTTTGGAAGTCCAAGCAAAACTTTACGAAGTTAAGCGCCAACAAACAGAACAGTTGCAGAAGCTTAACGATTTGAAGGATGAATTTTTAAGCAATATGAGCGATCGCTTGCGCCATCCACTTACAAGGATGCGTTTGGCTATCCGTAACTTACGTCAAATGGGGCAATTAAACGAGCGTCAAATGAAATACGCCGACATGATAGAGCAAGATTGCACCGATGAAATTAATTTGATTAATGATTTACTAACGCTACAGGAATTGGAAACTCGTCACGAGCGCCCGCAGTTAGAAACGACGGATTTAAATGCCAAAATTCATGATTTAGCAGCCGCTTTTGACACCAAACTCGCAGACAAAGGCATAAGCCTTTCCCTAGATTTACCAGATTCGCCACTCACACTCGAAACCGAAGTAGAGAGTTTTGACCGTATTCTGCAAGAGTTATTAACAAATGCTAGCAAATACTCGCAACATGACACTGTTGTGCATTTGCAAGCGACTCATCAGGTCAATCAACAAGTTGATCAAGTTATTATTAAAATGATCAATATCGGACATGGCATCTCAGAAGAAGAAGCCACTTACATATTTGATCGGTTCCGTCGAGGTAAAGGCAGATGGACTCCAGGAACGGGCTTGGGACTTGCGCTCGTCAAGTCTTTAGTGCAACATCTAAATGGGGCAATTGCAGTGGAGAGTACGCCCATTGATGATTCCAGCTTAAGCAAAATCTGCTTTACCTTGACGCTACCCCAATTTTCTACTGAAAGTGACTCATATTCCCAAAGTGACTGAAGAACACAACATCGAACAGGAACTGGATTTATCAGCCATCGGCGACGACACCGATCTCGATTTGAATTCGCCTGCTGATACAGATGATTTACAAGCTGTAGAAGTCCAAATTGAGAAAATAGCAGAACGACAGCGACAAATCACTGCTATGCTTCAAATTCCCCAACCAGTACAACAAGTCTGGAAAGTACTCACAGATTATGAAGCTTTAGTTGACTTCGTCCCCAACTTAACGAAAAGCCGCCTCCTTGAGCATCCTCAAGGAGGTATTCGTTTAGAACAAGTGGGATCTGGGCGCTTTGTTGGCTTTAACTTTTGTGCTCGTGTCGTTCTCGACTTAGAAGAATACTTCCCCAAGGAAATTAATTTCCGTATGGTAGAAGGAGATTTTAAAGAGTTTTCTGGTAGCTGGCAACTACAGCCTTATTCCCTTGATCACCAGAAAGCAACTCATCTGTGCTATACCGTGAAGGTTTGGCCGAAACGTACTATGCCAGTCGGAATCATTGAGCGTCGTCTCAGTAACGATATGCGCTTGAACCTTCTTGCAATTCGTCAAAGGGCGTCACAATAATGAAGAAAGAAGAGAAAATAATGAAAAAAGAAGAGAGAAAACTTATAGTTTCTATCTTCCCTCTTCTTTCTTCACTCTTCTTTTTTGCTTTTTTAGTACCCCCAGGGGAATTCGAATCCCCGTTACCTCCGTGAAAGGGAGGTGTCCTAGGCCTCTAGACGATGGGGGCGCAAGGTTCACACTTATATAAATCTACCGGTTTTCCTCGCTGATGTCAACAGCTTCCAAAAAAAAAATTTCTGAGTTTGTTCAGAAATTGGGAGATCCCAACTGCCTATAAGCAAAAATGCCTAAAAATGAGGAGGCAGAACTGAGATTTGAGAGTTTAGAATGGCTCAAGACTCCAAAAGAGGGGTTTCTTTGCAAGGTAGCTTCGTCTTTTACTGACAGGCGATGACCACTGCTGTTTCACAAAAAACAAAAAAATGCTGTAGTATATCAAACCAAGTATAAAAAAAGCTCGACTTAGTAAAGGACAGTGGGTGTGATGTTGCACCTAGTAGAGTAAAAATTTACTATCCTTTACAAAAGATTTTGAAATATATCACTCAAAATCTATCGCATGGAAGCATCTTTTGAAATCACCCTGCAGATTGTAATTACTGTCTTTGCAGGCATTACCGCCCAAGTGCTGGCTGCATACCTTCGGGTACCCAGCATCGTGTTTTTGTTGATGTTTGGCATCCTGCTTGGCTCTGATGGCATTGGGGTGTTGCACCCGCATATGCTAGGCATTGCGCTGGAAGTTATCGTCGCTTTAGCCACAGCAATCATTTTGTTTGAAGGTGGACTCAATTTGGATCTGCAAGAGTTAAGCAAAGTTTCGACGAGCCTGCAATTGCTCGTCACCCTGGGAACCATGATCACGCTGCTTGGCGGCAGTATGGCAGCTCACTGGCTAGGTGAATTTCCTTGGTCTATTGCTTTTCTTTTCGCTTCCCTCGTTGTGGTGACAGGACCAACCGTTGTTAGTCCTCTGCTCAAACACATCAATGTGGATCGACAAGTCGCAACGCTTTTGGAAGGGGAAGGCGTTCTGATTGACCCAGTGGGAGCTATCCTCGCCGTCGTGGTGCTAAACACGATATTAAACAACCACACCGACTTCATCACGGCAATGAGCAGCCTCGTAATGCGCCTTGGTATCGGTGGCGTGATTGGTGCAGCAGGCGCCTGGCTGATGTCCTTAATTAGCAAACGTGCCAATTTTCTATCATTTGAGCTGAAAAACCTGGTCGTCTTAGCGGGGTTGTGGGGCTTATTTGCCTTATCGCAGATGGTTCGCAGCGATTCAGGACTGATGGCAGTTGTTGTCGCAGGAGTCGTTTTTAATGCTTCCTCGGTGCCAGAAGAACGATTGTTGCGGCGTTTCAAAGGTCAACTGACGATTCTCAGCATTTCGGTGCTATTCATTTTGCTAGCCGCTGACTTATCTATTGCCAGTGTATTTGCCTTGGGTTGGGGCGGCGTATTCACGGTCTTGGTATTGATGTTTGTCGTTCGCCCGATGAACATCCTCTTTTGTACCTGGAACAGTGATCTTAATTGGCGACAGAAATTGTTTTTAAGCTGGGTTGCCCCAAGAGGAATCGTTTCTGCCTCCGTTGCTTCTTTATTTGCGATTTTACTAACGCAGCGCGGTGTCAACGGTGGTGAAGCCATTAAAGCCTTGGTGTTTCTCACAATTATTATGACCGTGGTTTGCCAAGGGCTAACGGCTGGCTGGGTTGCCAAGTGGTTGCAAATTACCTCAAAAGACGCCATTGGGGCGGTGATTGTCGGTTGTAATCCTTTGAGTTTATTGATTGCCCGATTGTTTCAAGAACGGGGAGAACCAGTGGTCATGATTGATACCGACCCGCAACGTTCTGAACAAGCCGAAGCGCAAAATCTGAGGGTGATAGCCAGCAGCGCCTTGGATAGTGGTGTTTTGGAAGAGGCGGGACTTGCCTCAATGGGAACTTTTCTCGCAATGACGAGCAATGGTGAGGTCAATTTTGTCTTAGCACAACGTGCAAAAGAAGAGTTTAACCCACCGCGTGTCTTGGCTGTTTTCCCGCGCGATCCACAAGCAACCACCTCTACCAATGAAAATCAGGTTAACCAGGCTTTCATTCCCGACTTACCAATTAAGACTTGGAATGAGTACGTGAACGACGGACGGGTGAAGTTGGGGACAACTACGCTCAATGAATCTGATTTTGACCTTCAACAGGCGCATATGCAGGCATTGATTAAAGCTGGCGAGTTGATACCGTTGTTGGTAGAACGAGACGAACATCTTCAAGTTATGCCTGCAGCTGAAGAATGGCAAGTAGGCGATCGCATCATTTACCTATTACACGATCCCAGACCACACCTTTTAAAACGCTTGTCGGGTGCAAGAGCATCCATTCCCCTGTCTGTAGAAAAATTACCGGAGGTCGAAGAAATACCGTTGGCAATATCTCAACTTTCCACCAGCGAGGCTCCCGCACCTTAAATTCGTTATCCTTCATTCAATTGTTGCTGTAGCTTACTAGTTTCCGGTATCGCTCCTTCTGCATACATTTTTTTGATTTGCTTTTCTTGCCACAGCACACTCAATAAATGCACCACAGCTAGAACTAAGGCAGCAACCGAGACGATATAACTGTGTATTGTGTAAAGGTGCTGGAGAGTTACGGTGCTAATTGCTCCACCACCAGTCAAAATGTCTCGCAACACAGAACCGATAAAAGGAATAGCTTCTATCGTTCCCAGTTCGATGCTAAAACGCCAAAACCCTTCTTGATCCCAGGAGAGGATCATCGCTGTCCAACCCAAGCCAATGGCACTTAAGGTAAATAAAATTCCACTTATCCAAGCAGTCAGCCAACTCTTGCGAAATTGTCTGCTGACAAACATAACTACAATTTGGATCAGGGCAATGGCAACAACCGCGTTACCAGCAATCTGGTGTGCTTTGTGGAACAACCAGCCGTATGGCACTTCCGTATCAATCATTTTCAATGACTGGTAAGCTCTTCCTGCTGCTGGTTCGTAGTAAAAGGACAACAAAATTCCAGTAGTCGCACCAATTAACGTCAGGGTGATAATAACTACCGATAATATCGTCGTTATTCGCCGCAGAACCACATCTGACCGAGTGTTGTGCATAACTGAGCGCTCCTTTTAACTCTTTATTTACTTTTATTACGAGTTTAACTAAGAATTATTAAGAATAGTTATTTTTTGAAGAGAACTTAAAATTCGTAACTTGCCATATTTTATACAAGATACTGCACCCAAGCTTGTAATGGTTCTGGTGAACCGTACCAGATTGGAGAACTTCTAGGGGAATGCTTGACTCCTTCAATGACAATATTTTCCGCCCCCTCAAGATGAGCAGCTTCAATGGGTGTAATTCCATCACCCCAAGTATTACCGTTACCGCAGGTTAACTGATAGCTACTGTAAGCGAGCCAACTTCCCCGCCGCCTTTGCCCAAAGATAGTTTTTCCGGCAACACAAACGTAGCGAACATTTGTGTAAAATGCTCCAGGATAGTTTTGATTCACAAAATCCAAATTCCAGCGCGTCCAGCGTTCTTGGCTGATATGAGGTGTACCCAAAGTGATTAGAGTCGCAACCAGAGGGTGAGCTTGCCATACAGATGATGTGACTTCACCGCGTCCCGAGTAAGGCTTTTCTCCCAGGTAGATGCGAGAAAGCCAACCTCCTGCTGAGTGACCAATCAAGTTAATTTGAGACGCATTGCATTGTAGCAATATCTGCTTAACTGTATGATCAACTTGCCGCAAAATAGGCGTCACAGATCTTCCACCAAGAGTGGGTATCCAGTCACGCCGTCGTAGTGGTACCGTGACCGTAGGAAAACCCAACTGTTGCAAAGATTTTTCTAGTGGAAGGTAGGCGATCGCGCTTTCTAGATATCCAGGCAAAATAACTGTTGGTAATGGCATTTGTAATTTTGGATAAGGGTATTGTAAGCGTAACTGCCAGTATGACCTGCAATTTATATAATCACAGAAGTAGAAACAGTGTTAGACTGGGCTGATATAGCGCTAATAAAAGTCAGTTGAGAATATGAGTAAGTTTGGCAGTTGTTTCAGCGCGCGGAATGCCAGAAAATAGTTAGCTCGTGGAAGTAAGCCTACCACAGATGCTTGTCTAGTCAGACTTAAACCATTGGCAGAACTTGAAATTATCTTTCGTTTCACTTTTACTTTTTGAAAGTTATCACAAGCTAAATAATAAAAAATGATGATTTTGTCAGCGTAGCGATACTCAAGTGCAACTGTTTAGTAGAATACCCGTCATTGGTGAAAAATATAACAAGTCTAAAAATTGGTATTCTTCCTGTTTCCAATTCCTAAGAGGAAGCTATTATTTGTAGAGGGGCGCTTCCGTTCTACTATTTATTTCAAAGATAAAATGACTAGATAACTGCAACCGAGCCGAGTGAACGATAAACAGCTATGTCCTACGTCTCCCTTCTGAAAAATATACCAGAATTCTTAAGCCAGCCTACTGGAATAGCAGCTATAGCATCTCTTGGGATTCACAGTGCGATCGCGTTCGTCCTGCCAATGGTGCCAATGGATTCCAAACCCAAACAAGAAGCATCATCAAAAAACAGCGTTGGACTTGTTGAATTAAGTCAGGCTGAAAAAAGCCGTCTGCCACAACCTGGCACACCACAACTCTCCTTACAACCCTTACAACCCCCAACACCTGTCTTACCACAAGTTCCGCCGATGAACTTGGCTAATCAATCAATTCCACCATTACCGCCGATACCAGCATCACCGAGTTCTACCGAGCTCATATTACCCCCGCTTCCGAAAACAAATAACGTAGCTATTGCTTCCTTGCCAAAAAGTCAGTCTTTGCCAATTCTTTCTAAGAGAGATTTGCAACCTGCTCCACCCTTAATAAGTACGAAAGTCAGACCGTTTACGCCTTATGTAGAAAAGGTAAAATTAGGGGAACCCAAGCCGCTGGAGTCTTCCAGAATTCCTTACAATGTGCCTCCAGTGCAAGCAGCTAACATAGCTCAGGAACAGGAACTGGTTAACAACTATGCTCCTCCTGTTTCTCCAGAACAGATGCCTGTTGCATCTTCGGCTGAAGGTGTCGCTCAACAAACGACTGAGCCTGTGGGTGTTCCTCAGAACCAGCAGCTCGTAACGCCTGTTGTTCAACCTCCACAAGTTGGCGATAATAGCATAGCTTTAAGAGGGCAAAACCTACCCCAATTGCCGCAAGGTTCCAATTTCCAAGCACCTAAGTTGCCATCACTGGTGCCTCAGTCACCTTCAGTTGTAACCGAGCAGTTGGCGTCGAAACCTAAAACTTTTGTGGAGCGTTTCACTGAAGCTAAAAACCAATATCCTAACCTAGAAACAAAACAACCCGTAGCTGCAATAGTCAATCCTAAAACGGGGCAAGAAGGCAACGTTCAAGGTGATTTAGTTGTCAATAGTGAAGGTAAAGTTGAATCTATAAACTTCGAGAATCACTCCGTTCCATCTGAGCTCAAAACAGAAGTTAGGGAATATTTCAGGGAATATTTCCAAAACAATCCTGCTCAGGCAAATGGCAAGCACAAGTTTTACCCATTTAACATTTCGTTCAAATCTAATAGCAGCAATATTTCTAAAACTCCTGCACCAGAACTGTCAACCTTATCTCGAGTCAATCAAACACAATCAATCACTAAACCACAACAAAGCCTGATTCTACGTTTACGCTCAGGTCAGGGCAATTCTCAAGCATCCAAAGAACCACAAAAAGTCAACCTGACTCAAGGTTCGCGTCCGGTTGAGGTCAATTTTCAACCATCCAAAGAACCACAAAAAGTCAACCTGACTCAAGGTTCGCGTCCGGTTGAGGTCAATTTTCAACCATCTAAAGAACCAGAAAAAGTCAACGTAAGTCGCCGTTTGCGTCCAGTGGAGGTCAATTCATTACCATCTCCACAAAAAGTCAACCTAACTCAGCCTTCTGCTTCATCGTCAGTCAATCAACGACTATCCCAAAGCAATCAGACTGCGTCTGCGCCGCAACCTGATCGAGAACAACAAACATCACGCCAACAGGAGGTTATTAGACAGACGACGTCTTCTTCACAAAGCGATAAAGAACAACAAACATCACGCCAACAGGCGGTTGTCAGACAAAGTACGTCTTCTTCACAAAGCGATAAAGAACAACAAACATCACGCCAACAGGTGGTTGTCAGACAAAGTACGTCTGAATCGCCAACTAAAGAACAAACTTCTCAGCAGGAAGTCAGTAGCAATCAGCCTTCTGCTTCTGTTGAAACAAGTAAAAAATTACTACAACAGTTGCGCCAAATTAGAGATCAAAGACAGGGTAGCAACCAAGAAAAATAAAACAGAATACAGAAGTCAGAAGACAGAAGTCAGAATACATTTCCCGTAGAGTTTTATAGCACTACGTGATTGTAGACTGCCTATATAGGACTCCTCCGCAGATTTTTGAAGACACGTAAGGGAGCCAGTACTGCAGGAGGGTTTCCCTCCGTAGGTATCTGGCGTTGGGCAGTGCGAACGCAAAACCCGGATGTAGTGGGCAAAATACGGTAAGCACTGCCCACCCTACAATACTTAAGATTTTTCATAAATCCTGCGCGGATTGCTATAGAAGTGCGGGTATTAAAACCGTTTATTCATCCGCCCTATGCTTACGGCACAGCTGCGCTGAACAGGTTCACCAGAACACAATGTAGAACTCTCGGATGGCGCGTCTCTACAGAGGTTATTTTTTACACATCAACCTTAACTGAACCGTATTGGTTTATAAAACAGTTGCATGAGAAATTGAGAATTTTTTTGTAGTAAGTGTTTACTACAAAGCAATAGCTGAATCTAAAATTCTTTGGCTTGCTTCCCAAGAAAAAAAACCCTCTGGGGTTCCAGAGGGTTTTCTTTTTCTCTTGGCAAATTTTTTAGCTATCTTGCCAGCCTTGTTCCGCTTTTTGGAAAACGTAAGCAGCGACTTCTAGAATCTCCTGTTCGTTTAACTTACTCTTGTATGAGGGCATAGCATTTTTACCATTTTGCACCTGGTAGATAATCGCTTGAATCGAGTCTGCATCATAATTCTCCAGGTACTTTGATAAAGCTTCCTTTTTCAAAGTTTTTTCAGCAATCAGGATGTTACCACCACCTATGTGACAAGAAGCGCAGTTAGCGTTAAAGATTTTGGCACCATTGGATACTTCGGCTGCAAATGCTAAATCAACAAATGTAAATTGGAACAGGGCGATCGCCAAGAAAACGACAGATAAAACTATTCTCAAGGGGTTCTCCTTACAACTAGCCTGCAGCCACTTAAAAAACTGTCTTCAGTAACTATTGTAAGGCTGCTAGAAGCCCTAAAAGAACTACTCTTTTATACAGTTGCCATCCCAAATGCTATTACCTTATGATGCTTCAAACTTCCTGTAGCTAACGCGACAATTTCTTTATTGAGATCCATATTTTCTCAAAATTAGCGGTGACGAGTTTATCCTCCTGCGTTGGGACTAACATCTACAGAAGAGGATACAACTTGTCACCACCGATGACTCCTTATATTCACTATCCTCAGATTCGGGGATGTGATATTGGAGCATATTTCGCGTGCTTAGCTTTTGGAAATCTAGCTTGTGTCAACCGATATCTCTAGCTTTCAGCAGACTCAACAACGACTTTACCAATCATGCCAGCACCACGGTGAGGTTCGCAGTAGAAGCTGTACTCACCTGGAGCCGCGTCTGCTGGGAAAGTGGTTGTCGTTTTTTGACCTGGACTCATCAGCAACTGCTTATGAGACAGAGATTTAGCAAAATCGGCGCTCTTTGTGGGGTTTTTAGCGCCATCAAATACAACATTGTGGGGAGGAACCTTGTTGTTCACCCATTCAATTGTGTCGCCTGGATGAATTGTCAACTTATTTGGTTGAAACGCCAGCGCTCCTTTATCAGTACCCATTTTTACAGTATATGTCTCAGCCGCAGCACTGGGGCTGAAAACTGCAAAGCTGCTAACAACTAAAAACATTGTTAACAATCCTAAACCCAAGCGCCGTAAACTTGACGCAACTAATTTCATAGCGTTCTCCTAACAGCAGGTTTTATTTCCCTTATTCATTTTAAATAAAATTTAGCCCAAATATGACAATATGTCGTAGATGAATTTTTTTTTAAACAATGGTGAGCCATAGTATAGTTAAACTGAGTGTAAGCAATCACTACTTGACTTGGATACACAAAAATGTATACTGCTGAATAAAGAAAAAGATAACCAGTAAGAAAATAGATTTTTCTTCTTAGTTAAGGAGTACTTAATGACTTTTCAAAAATCTTGAGTTCTTTAACTAGGGGCTTTTGGCGCTGTTGTCAGAACAAAAGCAGCTAAGCTTTCCAGATCGTGTTGGAATAATAAACAAAGCAGCTAGCTGAAAAAAAAATAAAAATTTCTTCACTTCTATCATACGTCATAGGTTGTCGCATCAAACCAACCCATGCATTAAAATTATTTCCCAGATTAGCACCTTTGAGTGTTGTCAAAGACAGCGAAGAATGCCAAGGGAAAAAATAAGTAATCTTAACCAGGAAGAAAGTAGTCACTAGTCTTTAGCTACTAGTCTTTAGTGCTTATTGAAAAGCTCTAATGACTAATGACTAATGACTAGTGACTAATGACTAAATCATCAAATCGGCTTTAGTAGTAAATTTTACCGCCACCCCATTTTTGACCGATAATCTTCGGTTGCAGGAGAATATGACCGGCGATCGCCTCCAAGTCATCATTAGTGAGATTTCTCATTTCTGTGAAAATATCTGCACTCTTGGTGCTGGGATGTATTTCGGCAATCTCCTCTACCCCGTCGTATGTAGTGGGGTTTTTGAGGTAGTCCACCAATCCTTCGACGTTGTTACGGTTTGGTGTCGCTAGGGCGAGTGATTCTGGATCGAGTCCTACGTTTTGGTTTGTCTTGGTGACACCCCCAGCATGACACTGGGCGCAAGCGTCGTTAAATAAGCGTTTGCCTTTCTGAACTTGTTTGAGGCTAAGGACAACGGTCTCACCATTCTCATTTAATGGTACCGTGCGGGTAGCTTCATCCAGTTCCACTGCAGTTGCGCTACCGACTATAAATTGAAACGTCAGCAAAACAGTAACCGCAAAAATGCCAAACAATCTTCTAAACATTTTTCCCCTTAACAATTTTGACGCTCAACACAGCTAAGATAACGATGCTCAATCTCATTCGTACTCATAGCTAATGGCTAATTATTCTTTGTCATTATCCATTAGCCAGAGCGCAAGATACCTGTTAGGTAACTTCGGTTTCTCCAACTGAGTTACTAGTATCTTCTGGGTGTGTTTCAGACACAATTTCGGAAATAATTGCCTTTGCATCCTCCAAAGCCAAACGGGTCTTAGGATTTTTATAGGCAATTAAGAGTTTGTCACATATAGACAGCACCTTTTCCACAGAAACACTGTAGTCAGCCGCTATCTCAGCAATTGACAGATCCGCAAAACCCATAACGCTTCAGGTAGAGATTGAGCTGCTGTAATACCAATATCACGTCAGGAGTGCAATTTGTTCCCTAAATTGAACCGTCCCCCGTTTATAAAACGGGGCGGTACGGCCACATCCTCGTTTGACTTTTCGCTCGATCCAGCTATCTGGTCAATGATTGGTGGCTCATTGGAGACCCGCTCTAAGGGAGAATCAGACTGCCTACTTTCAGACTTGCCTACTTGTTCGCGGGTTAAATAACGTTGGTGTGCCTCCAATAGGATTGGTTCCAACCCCAAATACTCGGATTGAGCATTTTGCAGCACCAACTTATCCTGATTGACCGACCTACTCAAAAATGCGCTGAACAAATCGCGGTGATGTTCTGGAATGCCCGTTACATCACGGTGAACTCGTTGTGACAATGGTTTCTTGATGCGACTACCATCCAAATGAGTTTGACTCAGTGCCGTTTTTTGAGTAGAGAACTTTGTGAATGAACCTCCGGCTCTCTCAGCCTTGAGCTTCAATTCTGATTGTACGAAACCTGGGGATTTGGCAGATATGGCTTTACCGTATCGCTTTTGCCATCCCTTTACCGATACGTTTTCGGTTTTAATATGCTTGCCATGCCTCAAAATCTCGTTAACAACCTGACGATTTTGGTTTTTGGCATAAGCAGTTTTTCTACGTTCTAGCTCACGCTTCTTAGCAGATGCCTTAAGGTAGTTGCTGGATTTCTTCCATTGAGCTTTACATGACTTGACCTTACCTTTTTTAACAACGGTCTTACGTCCCTTCTTTGCCTTGAAGTTAGGTTCAAAGTTGTCTGGGTTGTTGACACGTATTCGACGCTGCATCTTTCTTTGAAGCGCAGTTATCTCTTTTTGAAACGTAAGGACTTTATCAGCAAATGGTAGTAACTCAGCATGGTTATCACCGACAAAGGCAATGTTACTGACGTTAAGGTCTAGCCCAATCAAACCATCAGAAACGTAGTTCTTAGTTTCGGAGTACGGACTACCCTCATTGACCAGTTGAGCATACCAACGACGTTTACCATTCAAAATACGCCACAACAAGCGAACATATTTAACTGGAGATTCAAGCCCATGTCGAATAACTGGATTGATTGGGTCAATAATTGGCTTCAGTATGAGTTTGCCCCATACCAAACAATCATCTTTCCATCTAATGCCAGTTTTATTGGACTTGCCTTCCATTGAGCGGAAACGGCTTGGCACTTTGTAGCGCACATTCTTTGCAACGCCCAACATAACTCGTTCACTTGCCTTGAATGCTCGTGTAGCTAGTTTTTGTTGAGCCGTAGAGTCTATTTTTTCGGCTATCCACTTAGCGTTCTTGCTAGTTATGCTGGCGAAAGCGTGCAAATCATATTCAGAGTATCTGTATTGTTCACGGGCTTTCTTAAAAGCTTCGCTTCGTTCTTTCTTTTGAGTTCTAGAAATTTTCCTAGCAGTCTTGTATAGCTCGGAGTTGCGGACTAGTTCTAGCCGCTTCATCGCTTCATTTAAACAAGCATTATACAGTTGTCTTCCTGCTTGAAAACGAGACAGTAACTCTGCTTCTTGCTTGCTGTCTACAATTAACGGTATTTCTGTTATGAACGATGGAGTTATACTCCGAGCCACTTGACATCACCCCCTATTAATTTGCTAGTCTTTTTTTAGTATATAATAGATATTCTAAAATGGCTACAGGTAAAGGTCAAAAAAGAGTTAGGAATTCACCAGTTTTTTACAATGAACTCAAGAAAGTGCATCAACTAATGTTTACCCCGACCGCTTGGCAGAAATTACAAGAACGAGCAAAACAGCAAGGTATTAGTGTGAGTGAAATGATTGAAATTTGGATAAGGAGTTTTGACGCTGAATAAATGAGGGCGTGTCGTATTTCATCCCCGATATAAATAACGTGTGTCTGTCAATTCATTTAATTTCTTGACAGACACACTTCGGGGCTTTCATACTCCCGCGTTATTTTAGGTAAAACTATAGATTAAAAATTGTTTTTTGAATGTTGACTTTTGAACGTTTTTAGACATTTAGATCCTGACATACCTTTTTGCTTAACTGATACCAAGTTGCGTTCTGCTGTAGTAGCGCTTTAGGGGAGATTGCTTCCCGCCACGCCTTCGGCTCGCGGCTTCGGCTCACCCACTTCATTTCACTCGCAATGACAGGTACTACCTTTGATTGCAATTTGGTATGAACAACAAGATTCCCGACTTCTTGAAGAAGTCGGGAAGCTAAGTCTTAGACGCTTGCAGTAAACCTTTAAACACTCAAATGCACCTGCGTTATACCCTGGCGCAGTTCGTACTGTCGCTTCAGCCAAAATTGCTGAATTATTTTACGAAGTAAAGGAGCAAGTTGAATCAACACCCAACGCATCAGCGCATTTTTTCGCAGTTGTTCGCCTTGTGCGGCTTCTTCCATTTGGAGTTGCTGAATGCGGATAATTTCTGGTTCACGTTCCGCTTGAATACGGGCTAGTGCTGCGTCAATCTCTTCGTATCCAGCGCCTGTATGAAACAGCGGTACAAGATGATTAGCGGCGACAATGACATCACGCAATGCGACATTAATTCCTTGGGCGCGGACGGGAGACATTGGGTGTGCAGCATCGCCCAGAAGCAACACTCCTGGCACGTGCCAGCATGGACAACGACCAACCACAACTGATAGTTTAATGGGAGTTTCGATGGTGTCTGCATGGCTACGGAAATGCTCTGCCATCCATGAGGGGGATAGCGATGCAAAAATTTCTGCCCAGTTCGCTTGCTTCCAGTCGGTTTTGTCGTCTGTGTCATCTGCAAATACTGCCCAAGCGAGATGTAATTTCCCTTCCTCTGCCCCATGAAAGATGCTAAATACATGACCATCATTAACGATGGAACAAAATACATTGTCTGCCGCGAACCTCGGACTGGCAGCAAGTTTGAACCAGAGAACATCCACATTATTTGGCTGAGGCAGCAATTGTAACCCTGCCCGTTGTCGTACAACCGAACTCCGACCGTCTGTTCCAATCACAACTTTGGCGGAGATTTCGCGTCCATCGCCCAGTTTCACACCTGCAACTCGATTATTAGTCCACAGTAAATCCTTTACAACAACACCTTGTATAAATTCAAATCCAGGGTAAGCTTGAGCTTCCTTAATCATTGCTTCAAGCAACGGCGGTTGCGACACCAGTGTACACGGTTGAGCCGCCCCCATTGGCTCTTCAACTCGAAACAACAGCTTTCCATCAAAAATGAACTCCCATGCATCGAACTGTCGATGAGAAATACGTTCCAGTATCGCGGATAATCCCATTTGCTCAAGTGCATCCAACCCACTCGGCATTAACGCTTCGCCGCGAAACACTCGATGAAAATCCTTCGCAGCCTCAATCAATGTCACTGCAATACCGCGTTTTACAAGAAGTAAGGCAAGTGCTGCACCAGTCGGTCCTGCACCCACAATTAAAATCTGTGTCATAACATTCCCCCTGTGTTTATTAAACAAGACTGCACTCGTCAATGTTTATGAAAAAAAACCACAGATAAACACCGATGATTTATCTGTGTGCATCTGTGTAGCCTACGGCACGGCTTACGCCTACATCTGTGGTTCCAAATATCTTTCAACCGGACTTTTGCTAGAGTTCTACTCAATTGTTCGTACATTGTTCATTTGACAGCGGTTTGTGTAAGGTGGGCATTGCTCACCAATATCTCTAACGTTTATTACATGGGCTTTTATGAGCAATGCCCACCCTACGATTTATGGTTTAATATTTTTTGACAAGCGCTATAAATCTTGCATAACTTAACCCTTCCCTCCTGTAAACGTCACACTTTGAATAAAATACCTATTAAAAAATGCGTAAATAGCCAAGGCTGGCAAAGTAAACACCATAGAAGCTGCCATAATATAGTTCCAGTAACTAATAAATTGACCTTTAAAAGTATTCAACCCTAAAGGAAGAGTAAACATTTCTGGATCAAACAAAATAACTATAGGTAACAAGAAATTATTCCAACTCCCCATAAATACAAAAACTGCCTGCGCTGCTAATGCCGGTTTTGCTAAAGGTAGAACAATATGCCGAAAAATGCCCCAAGTATTTAATCCATCTAATTGAGCCGCTTCTTCTAATTCCCTGGGAAAATTGACGAAAAACTGCCGCATCATGAAAATGAAGGTAGCATTAACCATGCTAGGGACAATCATTCCTTGATAAGAATTTAGCCAGCCTAAAGCTTTCAAAATCAAAAATGTAGGAATGAGCGTTATTTGTGCAGGTACTGCCAACACTGCCAAAATGAGAAAGAACCAGAAGCGCCTACCTCTAAACCGCAGCCTTGCCAAGGCATAACCTGCCATTGAGTTGAACAACAAGTTTAGTACAGTGACGCTGATGGCAATAAATACACTATTGAACAGCCAGCGAAGAAACAATGGTTCTTGGAAAAAAATTTGTTTGTAGTTGTCGAGAGTAAAGTTTTTGGGAAAAAAATTAGGTTCTCCGCTGACAATTTCAGAAAGTGGTTTCAATGATGCTGAAAGCGCCCATAAAAAGGGAATGAGGGTGATAACTGCATACAGTGTTAAGAGAATGTATAGCAGTATCTTCCAACTTGAGAATAGACATGTCATGATTTGAATAGTATATTTGCCCAGGGTTAGGTTTCTCCCCACTATCACCCAGCTTCAAAGGATAAAAACTTATGAGTTAGTGTGTTCCAAGACACAAACACACCTTAAATGTTTTTGCTAATAATTTCTTTCACCCAAGCCCGAAAAGCTCTTATGGTCTTGTTTCTACCTACAGTTTTGCACTGTTCCAGATATTCTGGGATGACTTGCTGGAGGGGAAAATTAGGGAAGGTTGGGCTAGAGGTAGACTCAATATATTTACCGTTTTGCAAAACATTAATTTGTAATTTGCTTTTTTCAAAACGCCACAATTCAGGTACTGCTAATGCTTGATAGATACTAAGGTGAGTGCGGGAAGTTACATCAATTTCTAGCGCTAAGTCTGGGGGTGGGTCTACTGTTAAGTCGAGTCTGTCTCTGCCTCGAACGACTGCTTCATTTTGGATATAAAAACAATTGTCAGGTTCGATACCTTTGTTCATTAATTCATTTTTAAAAGTTGTAGAACCTAAAGGCAAAAATTCAATATCTAGTTCTTCAAGGAGAATTTCTACAAAGTTAGTAATAAAGACTTTATTAATTTCATGTTCAGGTAATGGTGTCATAATTTCCAGCATTCCATTTTCATAGGCTACCCTGGCGGCACGATGTTCTCCTAATTCTTCTAGAATGGCTTCAAATTCTTGCCAACTCACATCTCTTAACAGTACTTTCTGTCCTGGTGGGACTTCTAATCGCTTCAGTTCCAATAACATTTTTGACTCCATTAAAAATAAACAGCTTTAAGCTAAGAAATTTGTATTAAATTTTTTCGCCTCCAAAAAATCGGCGTTGTACCACAGTGACAACAATAATAACTGCTGCAAGCAAAAAGGCGATCGCCGCCGCATAACCCATCTGCAAGTTACGAAATACAGCTTGGTATATCAGTAAAACTACGGTCAGGGTGGCGTTGTTTGGTCCGCCAGTACCGTTAGAAAAAATGTAGGATTGGTCAAATAGCTGAAATGTACCAATTACTCCCATTGTGACTACAAAGAAGGTGACGGGTTTAAGCATAGGAATCGTGATATGAATAAACTGCTGCCAACTATTTGCGCCATCCAATTCTGCTGCTTCGTAGAGTGAACGGGGAATGTCCTGCAACGCTGCTAGGTAAATCACCATGTAAAACGGTGCAGTTGACCAAATATTCATGATCATGATGCCTTTAAGTGCAACTGCTGGATCTCCCAACCAGTTGTAAGTAGGTAACCCTACAAAAGCGAGAAAATCATTCAGCAACCCATTGGTGTTGTAAATCCACATAAAAATCAGCGTCAAAACGGCTGAAGAGGTGACTGTCGGCAAAAAGTAAAGGATACGCCACCAATTTTTCGCACGAATGCTGGAATTTAGAGTTACTGCCAGAATTAAAGCCAGAACTGTTTGGATTGGCACCACAATGGCAACGTATTGTGCTGTATTTCGTAAAGCAATCCAAACCCGTTCATCTTCAACGAGTCGGGTGAAGTTGCGAAAGCCAATAAATTGGTACTCAATACTGCCAAGAAGCTGAACTTTGTGCAGGGAAAGAAAAACAGCCCAGAGAATGGGTAGCACTACAAACATACCCAACACGAAAATCGTTGGCATCATAAATAAATACCCAGCCAAGTCTTCTGTTATGTTTAACCTGGCATTTCTCCGTCGCCTTCTAGCTTCAATCACAAATGCACCTCCGAACTTCAGGCTGCACCAACATAGCTGTAGCGATCGCGCTCTGCATGATTATTTATCGTAACTCCTGAGAGGAATGCATTGATTTCCAAACTATAGAGTAAGTTTTCAAGCTAGTATTTTTCAATTTCTAGCGGTTCTGGTGTTGCGTAGATTACGGCTAGGGGCACAGCATTGCTGTGCCCCTACAATCCTGCTTGTCTAATCTTGAACAATTATTTATTTGGTTTCATTATTAATAATTTTAAAGACATACATAGTATTTTTTGACAAATAGATAATTATGCTTTATATCTATTTTTATTTTTTATCAAAAATAACTAAATAATTATTAACAAAGCATAGAAACTATTCTTATTTTTATTGAAAAGTAAAAGTGTTTTGAGAAAAAGCTCCCTAACTAATAGGCATAGAAATGTATTATTATTGATAATTTTAAACAAATCTAAACAAAAATAATAGCTAAAGAAATATCAAGCTAATCAAAAGATTTCTCATTGTAATTGAGTAGTGATATTTTATAGCCTTTTGCACAAATGCACAATTTATCGAATCAAGAATACGTTGATTCTTGATTTCTAATTATTTATGTCTTTTCTGAAGAAATCCGCTTTTAGCTTTGCAGCTCTTACTTTTTGTTTTGCTGTTGTTCTTGAAACAAAACCAGCTGCTGCTACGACGGTTAGTGTAATTGCCGACGGTCTTGATAACGTCAGAGGTCTTAGCTTTGGTCCTGACGGTAGTCTCTACGTCACAGAAGCAGGTATCGGGGGAGACCAGCTATGTAGTGCATCATTTACTTTCCCAGGCCAGCAAGCTTGTATTGGTCCGAGTGGTGCTGTGACAAGAATTAAGGACGGTAAGCAAGAGCGTGTTCTCACAAATTTGCCGTCTTACGCATTATCACCCACTAGCGGTCAGGGAATTGGCGCTAATGACATCCAATTTGATGCAGCTGGAAATCCTTACCTTCTCATTGGTCTTTCTGCTGGTGTAAATTACAACAATACACCCTTAAATTCTCCGAATTTTGGAGAGCTATATAAAGTTGACTTTAACACCGGTGCGTTGACAAGTATTGCCGATATTTCCGGCTATGAATTCGCCAAGGATCCGACTGTGCTTTTACCTAATGGTGCTGTAGGTAGCAATCCTTACTCTTTTACAATTGAGGGTGATACTGCTTATATTGCAAATGCAAATAGGAACGAGGTTTTAAGTGTAAACCTTGATGGTAGTAATTTAAAGACGCTTGTTGAGTTTCCTGATCAAACCATAACTACTCCCACCCAAGAAATTAAATATCAAGCAGTACCCACAGGTGTCGCAATTGGTCCGGATAAGGCTTTATATATCAGCCAATTAACAGGTGTTCCTATCCCAGAAGGTAAAGCAAATATCTTTCGTGTTGGATCTGATGGTAAAGCAACAGTTTATGCTGATGGCTTTACGCAACTGACTGACTTGGCTTTCGATACTGAAGGCAATTTGTATGCCTTACAATTTGCCAATGAGGCATTTTATAAGGGGAATTTCGATGGTTCATTGATCCAAATAGCTCCTGATGGGACTCGTAGAACTCTCCTTAGTGGTAATGGACTAGAGTCGGCTACTGCTCTGACTATAGGTCCTGATGGTGCAGTTTATGTTTCCAGTAAAGGCGATCGCGCTAGAGTTGGACAAGTTCTGAGGATTGATCCAAAAGCAAAAGTTCCTGAATCAAGTTCTGCATTGGGCGTAGTAGCGTTTGGTGCTTTAGGAGTAGGTTCGTTTTTAGCGCGCAAACGCAGACAGAAGTAGGTAAACTGCGGACAATACCCACGAAAGCGATCGCTACATAACTGCTTGTGTATCAATTTAGTTGCAGTTCAACCAGGCTTGACTTAAACAAAACTGAAAGAAATGTCAAGCCTATCAAAAGATTCTTCATTGCATTCGGCTTTCAGGATTCTATACGCTGTTACTAAAAATACACATCTAAACACAATTTTCATATTCAAACAATAAGCTTCTGTATGAGGTTGGTACGTATTACCATCCTTACGGTAGATGTTTTTTTCAGTCAGTTAAAAAGCGACCTATAATTCTGACGCCTGATTGCCGTATGCGTTTCTCTCTACTTTCTAAATCAGCTATAAGCTTTGCAGCTCTTACTTTTTGTTTTGCTGCTGTTTTTGGAACCAAACCAGCAACAGCTGCATCGTTTAGTGTCGTTGCTGACGGTCTTGATAATGTACGAGGTCTAAACTTTGGTCCTGATGGTAGTCTCTACATCACAGAGTCAGGTGTAGGAGGAGATGGGCGATGCATTCCCGGACCTAGTTTGGAGGGTCTTGATTCATGTGCTGGTACAAGTGGTGCGGTGACCAGAGTTAAAGATGGTAAACAAGAGCGTATACTGACAGGGTTACCGTCTGTTGCATTAAGACCTGTTGGTGCTACAGGCGAAGGTCCTCAGGACATCCAATTTGATGCAGCAGGAAATCCTTATCTTCTGATTGGATACGGTGGTAATCCCACCATCCGCGATTTTCCAGAAAATGCTCCAGGTTGGGGACAACTCTATAAAGTAGACTTCAACACGGGTTCGTTGACAAGTCTTGGGGATTTCGCAAGATATGAATTGGCTAATAATGCCGATGGGGAAGCTGTGCTTGACACAAGTGGTGAAATAGCCAGTAATCCTTATGCTCTTGCCATTAAGGGTAATACTGCTTATGTTGTTGATGCTGCTGCGAACAATGTATTAACTGTGGGACTAGATGGCAGTAATTTGCAGTCGTTCACTGTGCTTCCCAAGCAAAAAATAACAAATCCTGTCTTCCCAACTCCTGGACCAGGACAAGTGCTACCTCCTGAAGCACCGCCACCTGACCAAATACCTGAGGAAGTTGAAATTCAATCAGTACCTACAGGTGCCGCATTTGGTCCTGATGGTGCTTTGTATGTCAGCGAATATACGGGTTTTCCTTTCCCAGTAGGTGAAGCGCGGATCTTTCGAGTTGCATCTAATGGTGAAGTTACAGTCTACGCAGATGGCTTTACCCAACTCTCTGATTTAGAATTCGATGCCCAAGGCAATTTGTATACCGTACAATACTCCAATGCACCCCAGTGGTTGGGCGTTGCAGATGCTTCTCTAATCCAAATAGCCCCTGATGGCACTCGTACAACTCTCTTGAGTGGGAATGGTTTGGAGTCTGCTACTGCCTTGACAGTTGGTCCTGATGGTGCAGTTTATGTTTCCAGTAAAGGCGATCGCCCGGGAGTTGGGCAAGTTCTGCGGGTTGATCCAAAAGCAAAAGTCCCTGAACCAAGTGCTGTAATAGGCATACTGGCATTTGCTAGTTTAGGACTTGTTAGCTTTGTGCAGCGCAAGCGGAAACACGGGAAGGGGCTAAGTTAACAATTCAAAATTCAAAATTCGCTCATTCAAAAATAATAATGTAGAGACGTAGCATGCTACGTCTCTACAGCCGTGTATTGTACTCGTGTCGTGTTTCCTCCTTGTGTCTTTAGACCAAAGAGGAAACACTCAAGAGAGATTTTTAGATCAAAAATGCTTTCTAATCTATTCTCTTTTCCAAATATTGACCAATCATCAACTGTTCGCCAGCACGAGAGATAATTGACTGGCGTGTGCGGTATTTGCTGCCAATCAGCTTTAACTCTTCCTCAAACACTGAACCATTGTATTCAGTCCGCAAACACAGTGTTTTGGCGTTGGGGAAGTGATACTCGGCGGTGACAGGTTTGCTTGTGGCAAAACCGCGATCGCGATACAAAATATTTCCTAAAGCACCAAATAGCGTTGACCCTTTAGACTCTTTCCTTCCCGTTACAGTATTCTCACTTTCCCAGATCACTTCAGCGCCACAGATCAAACTGACTGTATCAGGTAGACTGTGCATCTGAGCTAGTTTTTGCAATTCATCGCATCCCTGTGTCAAAAACCGAATGGTGATCATACTCACCATTTCCTTGGTTTCTCCATCCGGTAGTGTATAGTAGCGCCGTTCCGAACGCCACTTACCGACTGATTCTTGAAAAAACTCCGCCAGTAGAGATTCGTCAGCAATTTGTGTCAGTTTGAGCGGTGATGTCACTGGTATCCTTCCTCACGCAAAGTGAATTTATCATCGGGTCTGAGACTGACTACACTATCTGTGTCCCTAATACCAGATATCGTTACTTTTCTTAAGATTATCTTTATTTTACGAGAAGTGCTGATAGTTTTGCTACAATAGTAAAAATAAGTATTTTTATTTTTTTAACAACCATCTTAAGTAAGAAACCAAGACTGAGAAATTTGGTTTCTCCAAATTATGAAATATTGCAGTTGTTGGAACTTATAGACAGAAAGACTCGTCTGTATATATAAACCTTGCTTCCGCAGACATGATTTCTTGTCTTGCTGACTACCCATTGGTAAGCTGGCTTCTGCGTGTCTACGTCTGTAAAGTTGCCCTTGCAAACGACATGAGATAGCTGACCCTGAGGCAGAGTCAAGGAAAATTAAAAAATAGTTATAATAACTTCAACAAAAATTGCACCACTTTACGTAAAAATCGCTTTGTCCGGCAAAACAGCAGGAGGTAAAAAGGGCATTTGTCCTCTTTATGTATTAATTGTATGAACTTTTACTTAGGATACTAAGTTTTAGAGAATCGAATTATTGTCTTAACCCAAAACTGCCCCCTAACAGGAGCATGAGTAGGTGGTTTTGGAAGGAAATCAGCAGCTTAAAGTAGCACACAGCAAAAGGCAGAAAAATAGCGATTGTTTTTTCAAACAGCTAACAATGACCTCCAAAAAAATGCAAGTTAATAGGATTTTGATTGCTTCTGTACTCGGCGTAGGACTACTGACAGGAGGTTGCGGTTCACTTCCGAAGGAATCAGCTGAAGCTCAATCACAGCGCCCTGGCGGTAACCAAAGGGGAGGCGGTGCAACACCCGTGGATGCAGCAGTTGCCCGTACTGGCGTGTTGCGACAAGACCCAGAATATACAGGTAGTACTGTGCCATTCCGCACAGTGTCGCTGCGATCGCAAGTAGAAGGGCGGCTTTTAGCATTAAATGTGGATGTGGGTGATAGTGTCAAGCAAGGGCAAATCATTGCACAGTTGGATGATGCTCTCTTAAGAACAGCGCAAAATCAAGCAGAAGCAGAATTAGCAGCTCTCAAGTCAGAAGTAGCAAGGACAAATGCTCAGATAAGCAATGCTCGCGCCCAAGTCGGTAGCGCACGAGCAGAACTAGAGCAAGCACAAGCAGACGCACAAAGGCAGGAGAAACTCTTGAAAGAGGGGGCGATCGCACAACAAGCAGCCGAACAAGCACGCACCGAAGTCCGAACAGCTACCCAAGCACTCCGCGCTGCACAAGAGCAAGTCCGTACAGAACAGCAAGCCCTAGCAGCCGCCCAAGGTAGAGTCGTTGCTCAACAAGCTGTGGTAGCCGAAGCTAAAGAGCGCCGTTCTTATGCAAGGCTCACATCCCCGATTACTGGGACAGTTTTAGAAAAAGTCACAGAACCGGGAAATCTTCTGCAAGCAGGTAATGAAGCCTTGAGACTTGGTGACTTCAGCCGTGTCAAAGTCGTGGTTCAAGTTTCGGAATTAGAACTGGGGAAACTTCGCTTAGGGCAACCTGTCAAAGTACGGTTAGACGCCTTCCCCAATCAAACATACACTGGGCAAGTAACGCGTATTTCCCCAGCAGCCGACATGACAGCTCGCTTAGTGCCAGTTGAAGTCGTCATTCCCAACGGTGACGGTAAGATTGGCAGCGGTTTATTAGCACGAGTCAATTTTGAAACCCAGACACAAGCGCGAGTCATTATACCTGAGATAGCGCTTCAGGGGGAAGGAACAAGGGGACAAGGGGACAAGGGGACAAGAGGACAAGGGGACAAATCATCTTCCTCATCTCCCTCATCTCCCCAATCCCCAATCTCCAATCGTCAAGGGACGGTGTTTGTTGTAACGGAAGTAGATGGCAAGGCGAAGGTTACAGCTAGATCCGTAACGCTTGGAGAAAGGGCTAATGGCAACGTAGAAGTTTTATCTGGTTTGCAACCAGGAGAAAGATTTGTGGCTCGCAGTGGCAAACCGTTGAAAGATGGTGACACTGTGGGGCTTTCAATTCTTTCTGAGAAACAATCGTAGGGCTTTACCTACTATACCGACATCAGAATACTTAGCACTCAGCACTTAGTTAGTATCATGCAGCAGGTAAACCAGGTAAACCAAAGTAGCGGATTTAGTATCAGCGCTGTGTCCATCCGCCAGCACATTGGTACACTCATGCTTACGCTGGCAGTCATCATTATGGGTGTTTTTTTTATCATAAGATTACCAGTAGATTTGCTGCCATCAATTACCTATCCTCGTATTGGGGCACGTATAGAAGCACCTGGAATTTCTCCTGAAGTTGGAGTTGATGAAATCACCAGACCACTGGAAGAAGCTTTTGCTGCCACAGAAGGTGTGATTCAGGTATATTCTCAAACTCGTGAGGGACAGGTAAGCATAGATTTATTCTTCCAACCAGGAGGAAACATCGACCAAGCCCTTAATGATGCCACAGCAGCATTTAACAGAGCAAGAGGCACTTTACCAGAAACTATTGAAGAACCGCGCTTATTCAAAGTAGACCCTTCGCAATTACCTGTCTACGAATTTGCCTTAACTTCACCTTCGTTGAAAGGCGTTGACTTACGTGTATTTGCGGAAGAAGAACTCGCCCGTGAACTGAGTGTGGTGGCTGGGGTTGCAGGGGTAGACGTATCAGGAGGCGTTCAAGAAGAAGTCAGGGTAAATGTTGACTTAGACCGCTTACAAGCATTGGGTGTTGGTTTAACGAATGTACTTGATGAACTGAGAAACCGCAACCAAGATATTTCCGGCGGTCGGATTTATGGTCAAAATTCTGAGCCATTAACCCGTACTGTCGGACGCTTCCAGAAAGCCGAAGAAATCAGAAACCTTTTATTTGAAGTCTCCTCGTCCTCCTCATCTTCCTCCTCGTCCTCCTCATCCTCCTCATCTTCCTCATCCTCCTCATCTCCCTCATCCTCATCCTCCTCATCTTCCCCTACTCCCAGCCGACGCGTTTACCTGCGAGATTTTGCCGAGGTCATTGATGGGTCAGAAGAACAGCGAGTGTTCGTTACACTTAACAGCGACGAAGCGGTAAAAGTCAGTATCCAAAAGCAACCGGATGCCAACACAATTAACGTTGTCGATGGAGTCAAAAAGCGACTGGAACAATTGAGGCAGTCTGGTTTAATTCAAGAGGGAACTGTCATCACACCCACTTTGGATGAGTCGCGATTTATCCGCAATTCTATATCCAACGTTACCAGTTCTGGTTTAATTGGGGCAGGGCTTGCAGCAGTAGCAGTATTACTCTTCCTTGGTTCCCTACGTCAAACTTTTATTATTGTCTTCGCCATCCCCCTCGCCACACTTGCTGCCATCATCTTCATGGGGTTATTTGGCTTATCTCTTAACGTTTTTAGCTTAGGCGGTTTGGCGCTTGGTGTGGGTATCGTCGTCGATAACTCCATCGTGATGTTGGAGAATATTGCCGAGGGTGCTGGCGTGACTCCAGGTAAGAGTGCAAAAACTCGCCTGAACAAGGAGCAACTCATTAACAAAGCCGAACAAAGTAGTCGAGAAGTAGAATCGGCATTAGTTGCTTCTACCAGTACAAACTTGGTAGCAGTATTGCCCTTTTTGCTCATCGGCGGCTTTATCTCACTGCTGTTTAATGAGTTAATTCTTACCATTAGCTTTTCTGTAGCAGCTTCCATCTTGATTGCGGTAACCGTTGTGCCAATGATGACTTCTCGAATGTTGGCATGGCGTTGGTCAAGTCGCCTGACTGAGTTTTGGCTGCTACGAGAGTTTAATCGCCGCTTTGAGGCTGCTACTAGAGGATATGGTGGTTTATTAGGTAAGGTATTGCGTTATCGGTTGTTAGTGATTGGGCTTGCCATTCTCCTTTTTGGTGGTGGCAGTTTGTGGATGGCTCCTCAAATTCCTCAAGAAATCCTACCTCGAATTAACACCGGACAAGCTAACTTATCTGCCCAATTTCCTCCCGGTACACCTTTAGAAACAAACCGTAAGGTCATGGCTGCGGTTGATGATATTCTCGTTAACCAGCCAGAAACTGAGTATGTTTTCTCTACATCTGGAGGTTCTCTGTTTGGTAATAATACCACTGAAAACCCGCTGCGGAGTTCTAGCACCATTACCTTAAAACCAGGTACGGATGTAGAAGCATATACAGAACGAGTGACTGGCGAGTTTAACAAGCTGAACTTAGCCGGTATTCGCCTGCGTTTAAGTCCTGGTCAAGTACGGGGTTTGATTCTCTCTAACTCTCCTGTGCGCGGTGCTGAAGTTGATGTAATTTTGCAAGGAAATGACGCTGAAACGCTACAGCAAGCAGGGCGTCAAGTGTTAGCAGCAATGGAAGAACGAGTCACCGCAGCCAGATTTCGTCCTGATGCAGACCCCCGTCAACCAGAAATTCAAATTCGTCCTGACTGGGAGAGAGTTGCTGCTGTAGGGCTGACGACTCAAGAGATTGGCGACACAATTGCGACTGCTATTGAGGGAAGTATACCTACTCAGTTGCAACGGGGCAACCGTTTGGTAGATGTACGGGTGCAATTAAATAAAGAAGCCGTAAAATCAGCTTCCGAACTGGCAAGGATACCTTTATTTGTTACAAATAATCGTCAAGTACGCCTCAGCGATGTTGCTGATATTGTCGAAGGTCAAGCACCTGGAGAAATTCAGCGTATTAACCAACGCCAGGTTTTCATTATTGCAGGCAATTTAACCGAGGGAGCGAGTCTCAGTCAAGCATTAGAACAGGTAAATGGCGTATTGAACAGTTTAGATTTACCTGAAGGCATTAGCGTGTTGCCCAGTTCAGCAACAGAATCTAATCAGCAGTTGCAAGATTCTCTTAAATTGTTAGGGGGATTAGCTGCCTTTCTCGTGTTTGTGGTTATGGCAGTACAGTACAACTCACTGGTCGATCCGTTGGTGATTATGTTCACGATACCGCTAGCATTAGCTGGAGGTATTTTCGGACTTTACATCACCAAAACCGCGATCGGGGCAACAGTGATAGTCGGTGCCGTGTTGCTGGTAGGTATTGTGGTCAACAACGCCATCATCATGGTAGAACTGGCAAATCAAATTCGGGAACAAGAAGGAGTTGACCGTCAGACTGCTATTTTGAAAGCAGCACCGCAACGCCTGCGTCCTGTGTTGATGACAACCATTACCACTGTTTTAGGTATGTTCCCCTTGGCGCTGGGAATTGGTGAAGGTTCAGAGTTCCTGCAACCTTTAGGTGTTGTAGTGTTTTCAGGTTTATCGTTAGCAACAGTGCTGACGTTGTTCATCATCCCCTGTTTTTACACTCTCCTGCACGGTTTGCTCGATTTCAAATGGGCAAAGCTGATGTTAAATAAGGTGGATAAGTTGAGAAAATGGTGAAGGGAGCGATCGGCTTTAGGAATTGTCGTGTTCTTTGGGATGGCGATCGCCACACTTTTGACGCTGTTTATCATCCCTTGTTTTTACATTCTGCTGCACGATGTCCTAGGTGGAAAATGGGCAAAGCCCGTGTTCAATAGGCTGGATCGTCAAGTCGCCATCCTCAAAGCAGCTCCTCAGCGCTTGCGTCCGATTATGATGACTACAGTCACGACCATCTTGGGGTTGTTCCCCTTGGCTTTGGGCATTGGTGAAGGGTCAGAGTTTTTGCAGCCTTTGGGGATTGTCGTGTTCTTTGGGATGGCGATCGCTACACTTTTGACGCTGTTTATCATCCCCTGTTTTTACATTGTGCTGCACGATTTGCTGGATTTGAAATGGGCAAAGCCAATGTTCAATAGGCTGGATAAGTTGAGAAAATGGTGAATAAGTGGTCGCACCCCTTCAGCGCCAGCAGTATCCTGGGTTAGGTTTGCCTTATCCGAACCGTATTGAAACCTGTGTTACTTCAGGAATCTTCAAATCGGTAACGACTACCGATAATATAATCCTCATTAATTTCAAACGAAATCCATTGGCGTTGTAAAACTTCTGCAACAAAACCCGTTGTGTTGGAACCTGCAAATGGATCTAAAACAATATCACCTTCATCAGTCAAAAATTTGATGAAGAATTCTGCAAAACCTTGAGGAAAACGTGCAGGATGTGGTTTCATTCCTGCAGCTTTACAGCGACGCAAGTAACTGCTGTTGGATTCTGTATTCGCGATTTCTAGTAAATTTGGTGGAATAGCGCCTTTATTATCCTTCTGAAATTTGTCAGAAATATCGTGACCACTGGGACGGATTTTTGCCTTATAGCCATTTTTAAGTAATTGCTTCATACTTTGGCTATATGGCTTTAAAACTTTTCTATTGTCGGCTTTGGGGTGAGGCGTTTTGGACAACCACCACACCACATTTACTGAATCTTTAACACGAATCCGCCTAATTGTGACCCATTCAGCAGGTGTTGGGAGTCGCGCTGGATTATAGTCAGGGTTCTCTCGTTAAGTGCCAACCCCATGGCAAGATCGGCAGGGGCTTGTCGGTTGACTCACCTGACCAGACTACTCGTTTAGGGTAAGAGTTAAAGACCTACTTCAGGATGCTTGCTAGTCCTGAACCCTAGAACCGAGCGATTAAACAGGCTTACGGAGAATAAACCAGTGTCGTTCGGATAGTACCGACCCTAAACATTGTCGTTCGCGCAGCGTCTCCCCTTGGGAGAAGCAAACTTTACCCGCAAGGAGTATGCAGCAATGCAAAATTATGTTTTCGTTATCGACCAAAACAAACAACCTCTCAATCCAATCCCCCCAGCACGAGCAAGAGAGTTACTGACAAAGCAGAAAGCTGCCGTGTATCGAGTTTACCCCTTTGCAATCATTTTGAAACACGCGGTTGATAATCCCAATCCCAAGCCATTAACTATCAAGCTCGACCCCGGCAGTCGATTCACAGGTATTGCAATTGTTGACCACGATAAGGTTATTTGGGCGGCGGAATTGGAACATAGGGGATGGCAAATTAAGAATTCTTTGGAATTAAGACGCTCACTACGTCGTAGCCGTCGTAATCGCAAAACTCGTTATCGTCAACCACGTTTTGACAACCGCAAGCGCAAAGAAGGTAGGCTCCACGCTCCATCATTAATGCACCGCGTTTTAACGATTGAGACTTGGGTAAAACGGTTTTGTCGTTATGCTTCAATCGCTCAAATTGCTATGGAAGTAGCTAGCTTTGACACCCAAAAGATGCAAAATCCAGAGGTTGACGGTGTCGAGTATCAGCAAGGCGAACTTGCTGGATATGAAGTGCGAGAATATCTTCTACAGAAGTGGGGGCGTAAATGCGCCTATTGCGATAAAGAAGGTGTACCACTTCAGATTGAACATATTCACCCGAGGTCAAAAGGTGGTAGCAACCGAGTCAGTAATTTAACCCTGTCTTGTGAGCGGTGCAATACCAGAAAGGGGGCAAAATCTATTGATGACTTTCTGAAAAAAGATCCATCAAGATTAGAGAAAATTAAGAAGGAAGGAAAGCAACCTCTCAAGGATGCTGCGGCAGTCAATGCAACTCGCTTTTGTGTGTTTGGTACACTGAAAAGTATTTTGCCTACAACTACTGGAAATGGTGCACAAACTAAGTACAATCGCACTCGCCTTGGATTAAATAAATCTCATTGGATTGACGCAGCTTGTGTTGGAGATATTGAAACAATTCAATTGCTAACCCAGCAACCATTACGCATCAAGTGTACAGGCTGGGGAACCCGTCAAATGTCTGGTACTGATCGCTATGGATTCCCGACTCGCCATCGAGAACGCAAACAAATTCATTTTGGCTTTAAAACTGGCGACATCATCAAAGCTGTTGTCACCTCTGGTAAGAAAATGGGCAACTACGTTGGTCGTGTGTTGTGTCGCAAATCTGGCAGCTTCGACATTACTACTTCTTCAGGTCGTGTTGCTGGTATTAGTTATAGATTTTGTATACCTATTCACAAAAAGGATGGTTACGCATATGGATTTTAGAGTGCGAGTAAGGGGAATAAATTCCCCCGCCCCTTCCTCCCCATGTTTAGAAAACAGGGGCTTCCGGGGCGAGGAGGTTCGGTGATAAAATTCTTGAGCGAGAAAAAAGCCGACTTCCTTACACAATCTCACTAAAAGCTCATATTGGTAGATACTCCGAACTGGATGACCAGGAAGATAAGCTCCACCTAAATCTAAAATAAATGAGCCATTTTCTGCTAAAACTCTTTTAAATTCGTAAGCAAAAGGTAGAAACCATTCTATATATTTTTCTTCACTTTGGTTGCCGTATTCTTTTTGGCGTGTGAGTGCAAATGGAGGTGAAGTGATGATTAAGTTAATGCTGTTGTCTTCGATAAATTGAAGTAATTTTAGGCTATCACCTAAATATACAGAGCCGTTTTTTTGAGAATAGTAAGGCGTAAGATTTAGTATTTTTTGTGTTTGTTGTTCTATCAAAACTTATAACTAGGTGACAATTTAATTATAAAAATAACAGCGTCATTTAACAGTTATCAGTGAACAGTGAACAGTTATCAGTTAATCCCCATCAATACTTGATGGGGATTTAATAACGAAAATATTTTGTTTTTAACCATCAATACCTGATGGGGCTTGTACCAAACAAACCTGTTGTCTGATAACTGATAACTGAGTCGGTCAGAAGCATCTAAAATAAATTCCTCCGGACTAAGACTAATGATATTTTGAGACGAAATAAAACATAAAGTGACATCATTCCCAGTAGAGTCTACCCATAAAACCAAAGCCGGACGCAGCTTTGTTCCACTTAAGTCTGTAAACGGAAACGGAACTAAGACAAGATCTCCTTTTTGAAGGGACATTAAATAGGTTCTCCATCTTCAAGAGTATATAAGTCTGGTTCATAATATAGAAAATCAAATGCTTTACCATACTGTGCAAGTTGCATTAAGTCGCGGGTTGATGGATATGAGCTATCAAAAAATAGCTTTTCTTCTAAGAGAGAGCGCTCTTCTTCCGAAAGAGATAAGATGACTTTTACCAGTGATTCAACAAGTTTAGTATTCATATGTGACACACTCTGGGAATTATGCTTATGCGTTCTTGCCAGTTTGTCATTGTTCTGATCACTTACAACATAGCCTTATTGTAGGCGATCGCTTTCTTAATGAACTGTACAAAGCGTAAGCTACCTTCCACACCATTTAATTTTTCGCTTGCTTATATGCTCTTAGCCAATTTAAAGACCGTTTAGCGCCCAGCTTCTTCTGGATATCTTCTTGAGAAGAATAAGGACGATTATCTGAAATCAGTTTTGCATATCCAGACTTAACTCCTGGGATTGAAGTCAGATCAGACTTCTTATTGTTAATGAATTCTAAGAACTCTGTAATATCTTGAGCCTCGATGATCCTTTCATTAAGCTTTGACTGCAAAAGAGCTTGTTCTATGACTTTGTCTGCATCTGCTTGCTTGGCTGCGATGAGGAATACCCAAATTCGTTCAAGCCCAGCAGCAACAGCCGCCTCGTATATTGCTAGACCTGTCAATAAGTGATACTTATCTTCCTCATCTGTTATACAAACTATTGGCAGAGACAAGTTAAACCCGCTCTCTTTCAAATTTTCAGATACCTTGTTAATCACAGATTTTGAAGTTCCAGAAGTTTTTTGAGCGACTTCTATTTGATTTAAAACCAAAAGACTAGGTTGGCTCTCAATTCCTTTGTATAGCTTTACCATTTTTACATTCCTATAGAAGTTTCAATTTGTTGTATTTTTGACACTATCTCTTGGGTTAAAACTGAAAATTGATTGGCTACCTCACCTGCTCCATTATTCTGTTCTGCATATAAAGAAAGTGGTTGACGTGCCTTAGATGCTTGCCCTACGGCAGTTGCTCTCTTGATTTCTTGCAATATTGTTATACCCGGAAATGTTTGGCTTACTAACTGCTTAATAGTAGTATGAAGTTTAACGTTTTTTTCAGTCATCATTGGAACAATTCCAATAATCACTCCCCGCTTTGAGTTCTCTTCTTGAACTTCTCTAGCCCGTTTGATGGGGGTTCTAATCCCATAGACTGAAAGGTATTCCATTTGGGATGGGATTACCAAATATTGAGCCGCATACAGCCCATTGATTGCGATGGTAGTAGCACTTGGAGGGGTGTCAATAACTACATAATCATAATCATTAGCCATACTAGATTGTCGCAGTGCCTTGTCAAGTCGCTTTTCACGAATTCCACCTAAATTGGCTAGGGCAGCATCTACAGTTTTGTAGCTACTTGGTAAAACATCAACTTTTCCTGGACAGCCAGTCAAAGTTAGAATCTGGTTCAGTGTGGAAGATTGTATGTATTCTCTATAATTAAAATTTGCTAGATCGTAGTCTTTCAAAAACTCTACAACTTCTTTCCTATCCTTAAAAGATTCTAAGATTTGCTCAAACTCTTCCAAACTAGAAGCTTGGTCAAATTTATCAGCAAAGTTGACTCCTAAGGATAAACTGGCATTGGCTTGATCATCTAAGTCAATAACTAAAACTCTATGACCCTGCTTTGCTAGTTCATAGGCAAGATTGACAACTAGAGTCGTTTTACCAACTCCTCCCTTCGATGTGTGAATTGCAATTGTACGCATTTTAATCGAATCCAAAAAGTTTCTCAAAAAATCTGCTACAGGTTGAACTTGCTCTGGATTTTGTATATCGTACTTACACTTTAGGCTTACCTGCCATTTGGTGTATTCGTATATCTCAATTGAAAACGGATCAATGAGTATTCCAAATCTTGTGTTTGAGTATTTTAGATATTTCTCTAACTGAGCACGAGCATCATAATCAATTCGAGTATCCGCAGCCTTAACCTCAACTAACAAGTTGACATACCTACCAAAATCCTCTACGAGAAAATCAACTTCTTTTTCAGTCTGCGTTATCAGACCTTTTGCAGTAAGTCTTGGAACTGTTATTTTAAACTCTGGATGCCAGTGAGAATAGCCGCTTCGAGGTGGTAAACCTGCTATCCGCAGCATTTCTTGAACCAGATGTAGAGATACATAAGCCTCATTGTTCCATTCTGGAGATAATTCAGACATACTTAAGTCCTGAGCCGTTTTCCTTTGTAGCAGCAATCTGGTTTAAATAGCAAGGTATTTATTCATACAATTCTGCTGTTTAGCCTCTTCATTTTTTAGCCCGCCTTAGCGGGCTAGTTTGTATAGCCCCAGACTTCTAGTCTGAGGGGCAATCATTGTTAATTAACAAAACAAAAAATCCCCCACCTTGCGGCAGGGGATTTTATTTACTTACCTACTAAACTTCTAGCAGCGGGGTTAGCCGAACTTACCAGCAGTAGAGGCAATCAAGAACGCTGCGTAGGTGAGGACGTAGCCAACTGTAAAGTGAACTAGACCCGTCAACCAACCTTGAACAATGGACAGAGCAACGGGCTTGTCTTTCCAACGAACCAAGTTCGCCAAAGGAGTGCGCTCGTGTGCCCAAACCAGTGTTTCAATCAACTCTTGCCAGTAACCTCTCCAAGAGATGAGGAACATGAAACCGGTTGCCCAAACAAGGTGTCCGAAGAGGAACATCCAAGCCCAAACAGACAGGTTATTCGTGCCGTAGGGGTTGTAGCCGTTGATCAACTGAGCAGAGTTAGCCCACAGGTAATCACGGAACCAGCCCATGAGGTATGTAGAGGACTCGTTGAACTGAGCTACGTTGCCTTGCCAAATACCCAGGTGCTTCCAGTGCCAGTAGAAGGTGACCCAACCAACGGTGTTGAGTGCCCAGAATATGGCGAGGAAGAACGACTGTTCCCAAGCTGAAGTTTGGCAAGTACCGCCACGACCTGGACCGTCGCAAGGGAAGGTGAAACCGAAATCCTTCTTGTCAGGCATCAGCTTAGTACCACGGGCATCCAACGCACCCTTAACACAAATGAGGACAGTTGTGTGTATAGCGAGAGCGAAGGCGTGGTGTACTAAGAAGTCACCAGGACCAATGGTCAAGAACAAGGAGTTGGTGCCATTGTTGATAGCATCCAGCCAACCAGGTAACCAAGGACCGCCAGCCAAGGAAGCAGCGCTGTCAGGATTGGACAGTAGGGTGTTTAAACCGTACAGTACTTTCCCATGAGACGACTGAATGAACTGTGCAAACACAGGCTCAATCAGGATTTGCTTTTCGGGTGTACCAAAGGCAACAACTACGTCGTTGTGTACGTACAGACCTAAGGTGTGGAAGCCCAAGAACAGGGATACCCAGCTCAAGTGCGAGATGATCGCTTCTTTGTGCTTCAGTACGCGGTCGAGTACGTTGCCCTTGTTTTGATCTGGGTCGTAGTCACGTACCCAGAAAATTGCAGCGTGGGCAAAAGCACCAACCATGAAGAACACAGCGAGGTACTGGTGGTGAGTGTACAGAGCTGCCTGGGTTGTATAGTCCTTAGCGATGAACGCGTAAGGAGGCATCGCGTACATATGCTGCGCTACCAAGGAAAGAGCAGTACCTAGTGCTGCCAGGTGTATGGACAACTGGAAGTGTAGGGAGTTGTTATATGTGTCGTACAGTCCTTGGTGAGGCAGGTTGAACTGACCTTCGGTGTTGATGCCGAAGAAGTTCTTGGCGTTCAGCATTTCTTTGATGCTGTGACCGATACCGAAGTTGGTACGGTACTGGTGACCAGCAATGATGAAGATAACCGCGATCGCCAGGTGGTGGTGAGCCATATCGGTCAACCACAGGGACTCAGTCTGAGGATGGAAGCCACCCAAGAAGGTCAGAATTGCAGTCCCTGCACCTTGGGATGTACCAAACACATGATTCGCAGTGTCGGCGTTAGCAGCGTAAACACCCCAGTTACCTGTAAAGAATGGTCCCAATCCTTCTGGGTGGGGTAGGGTGGTCAGGAAATTATCCCAACCTACGTGCTGTCCGCGAGATTCGGGGATAGCAACGTGAATCAAGTGACCAGCCCAAGCCAAAGAACTTACACCGAACAAACCAGCCAAGTGGTGGTTCAAACGAGGTTCAGCACTCTTAAACCAAGCCAAGCTAGGACGGTACTTGGGTTGCAAGTGTAACCAACCAGCGAACAGGAACACTGCTGCCAAGATGAGGAGGAACACTGAACCTTGGTACAGGTCATTGTTCGTCCGCATACCGATGGTGTACCACCAGTGGTAAACACCAGAGTAAGCAATGTTAACTGGATAGTTAGCGCCGCCTTGAGTAAAAGCTTCTACTGCGGCTTTACCAAAGTGAGGGTCCCAAATCGCGTGGGCAATTGGGCGAATATGAAGAGGATCTTTAATCCACTGTTCAAAGTTGCCTTGCCAAGCTACGTGGAACAGGAGGCTGGATGCCCACAGGAAGATGATTGCCACATGACCGAAGTGAGTCGCGAAAATCCTTTGGTAAAGATTTTCTTCTGTCATGCCATCGTGGCTTTCAAAATCATTTCCCGTAGCCATCGCATACCAGATCCGACGCGTAGTCGGGTCCTGTGCGAGATCCTGGCTAAATTTTGGAAATTTTGTTGCCATACGTTCGATAAATCCTCTGACCTTCAGCCATCAGGTTCTTATAGTTCTGAGTTCTGAGTTCTGAGTTCTGAGCTTTCATTCAGCACTCAAAACTCAAAACTCATGAATCGTAAAGCTGATTTTTAGCCCAGTGAAATGATTCGTGCGTGGAAGAACGCCCAGGTGGTGACAATTCCTCCCAAGAGGTAGTGAGCCACTCCAACAGCCCGACCTTGAATGATGCTAAGAGCACGGGGCTGAATTGAAGGTGCTACCTTCAGTTTATTATGTGCCCAAACAATCGACTCAATCAATTCTTGCCAGTAGCCGCGACCGCTGAACAGGAACATCAAGCTGAATGCCCAGACAAAGTGACCGCCTAAGAACAGTAGACCATAAGCTGACAGTGCACTGCCATAGGAGTTAATGACTTGTACAGCTTGTGCCCACAGGAAGTCACGTAACCAGCCGTTGATCGTGATGGCACTTTGAGCAAAGTTCGCACCTGTGATGTGAGTTACAACACCATCTGCGTCTATAGTTCCCCAGACATCAGATTGCATCTTCCAGCTAAAGTGGAAAATTGCAATTGAAATGGTGTTGTACATCCAGAATAAACCGAGGAACACGTGGTCCCAACCAGATACTTGACAGGTACCGCCACGACCAGGACCATCGCAAGGGAACCGGAAGCCCAAGTTCATCTTGTCTGGAACCAGACGAGAAGAGCGAGCAAACAGGAATCCCTTGAGTAGAATCAGGACGGTGACATGAATTTGGAATGCGTGAATATGGTGGATCAAGAAGTCCGCCGTACCGAGCGCAATCGGCATCATTGCCACTTTACCGCCTACTGCGAGGATACCACCGCCGAAGGCATAGCTGACTGGTTCTAGTGCATTGGGCGCTGTTGCACCAGGAGCGACCGTGTGTAGGTTTTGCACCCACTGGGCAAACACTGGCTGCAGCTGAATTGCTGTGTCAGAGAACGTATCTTGGGGACGACCCAAAGCACGCATCGTGTCGTTGTGTACGTACAGTCCAAAGCTATGGAAGCCAAGGAACATACATACCCAGTTCAGGTGAGAGATGATTGCATCTCTGTGACGCAGCACCCGCTCCAGAACGTTGTTCTGGTTCACAACTGGATCGTAATCCCGCACCATGAAGATGGAAGCGTGAGCACCTGCACCAACGATCAGGAATGCCCCGATCCACATATGGTGGGTGAAAATACACAGCTGGGTAGCATAGTCAGTTGACAAGTACGGATACGGAGGCATCGCGTACATATGGTGCGCCACGATGATGGTCAATGAACCCAGCATTGCCAGGTTGACTGCCAACTGAGCGTGCCAAGAGGTGGTCAGGTTTTCGTAGATACCTTTGTGACCGTCACCAGTGAAGGGACCTTTGTGGTTTTCCAGAATCTCTTTGATGCTGTGACCGATACCCCAGTTGGTACGGTACTGATGACCCGCAACGATGAACAGTACTGCGATCGCCAAGTGGTGGTGAGCAATATCCGTCATCCACAAGCCGCCTGTCACTGGGTTCAGACCGCCCTTAAAGGTCAGGAAGTCCGCATACTGACCCCAGTTCAACGTCCAGAATGGCGTTAAACCATTGGCAAAGCTCGGGAAAAGCTCGGTGATCAAGTCACGATTCAAAATGAATTCGTGAGGTAATGGCACATCTTTGACAGCCACTCCCGCATCCAGCAGTTTGTTAATCGGCGCGGATACGTGAATTAAGTGACCTGTCCATCCCAAGGAACCCAAGCCCAATAGTCCAGCCAAGTGGTGATTGAGCATCGATTCCACGTTCTGGAACCATTCCAGCTTAGGAGCACGCTTATGGTAGTGGAACCAGCCTGCAAACAAGAACAAGCCTGCTAACACCAACCCGCCAATCGCGGTGCAGTAGAGCTGGAACGAGTTCGTGATACCCCAACCACGCCATATGTAGAAAAAGCCGGAGGTAATTTGAATACCGTGGAATCCACCACCTACATCGGCGTTTAAAATTTGTTGACCAACAATTGGCCAAACAACCTGAGCGCTGGGCTTAATGTTGAGGGGGTCGCTCAGCCAAGCTTCATAGTTGGAAAAACGAGCGCCGTGGAATATCATCCCGCTCAGCCAAATCGTCACTACGGCTAAATGGCCGAAGTGTGCCGAAAATATCTTGCGGGATATGTCTTCTAAATCGCTTGTATGTGTATCAAAATCATGGGCGAGTGCGTGAAGGTTCCAAATCCAAGTTGTGGTTTTCGGACCTTTGGCTAAGCTTCTGTCGAAATGTCCGGGTTTTGACCACAGTTCAAATGACGTTGGAACCGGATCATTATCGACTATGACTCTTGCCTTTTTTTCCTCTCGCTCCGGAGGACTAATTGTCATTCGACCTCCCCTCTTAACAGGATTGAGAAATCATGAGTACCACATAGTGCCTTCATGGCTTTAGTCAAGCTTTATCGCTTCCTCCAGAAATATACTTTGCTGGAGGCGCGACGAAGACCGTCTGTGGATATTGCTTTCTGTTGAATTATAAAGGCTTATCTCGTACATAGTTAGACAGATGTTAACAATAATTCAAAATCCTTGAATCAACTGCCTAATCTACTTTTGAGTTTTAAAACGCTGGCGAAAAAGTCAATACTTTATTCATTTATTTTACAAACTGCAACAATTCGCAAAATTGATATTGATACCACAAAAAGCTATTTTTTCGGTTTTCACTGCTTTTGCTTAATATCACTTAATATATGTATCAAACAAATTTTTTAGTCATAGCAGATAAAAGCTTTGATGAAATTCGTTCGCAAATTTTTGTAACAAATATGAGTTTTAAAAAGCCATGGCTGACATAAGTCATGGCAAAATCACATTTTTCGGAAATATTCAGGTCATTTGTCCGGACATAACATTGCTGTGCTTGTACCGGGTGGTGTATCTAACCGAGAAGCGCTATAGTGACCAGTGGACAGTTTGAGCCAAAATTATTACAAGTTTTAGGAGTATGACTGGGTGGAAAGCATGAACTTGTGGCGGAAGACCGCAATGGCTATCCTCAGGTTGCTAATGGTATCGGTGCTGGTGTTAACTTTGAGCAGCTGTGGAGAGAAAGCCGTTAGCCAAGAACCGTATGACGACAGCTTGCCTTCAAAAGCTCAACTTTCAAAGCAAATCTCAGAAGTTTCCCCACCAGCAACAATCCAAGAACTGCGCCAAGCCTTGGAAGTTTATCAGCCTCAAGTAACACTAGTGACTCCTAAACAGGATGAAATCCTGCAAGAAAACACAGTCACAGTTCGCTTTCAGGTCAAAGACCTACCTATATTTAAAGATCCAGAACTCGATCTTGGTCCTCATTTACACGTTATTGTTGATAACGAACCTTATATAGCCGTATACGACCTGAATCAACCCCTGGTTTTGCCAGACTTGTCCCCAGGTACGCATACACTACGTGTCTTTGCCTCGCGTCCTTGGCATGAAAGCTTTAAGAATGAAGGGGCTTACGCCCAGTCAACATTTCACATCTTCACTAAAACCGACGACAACAACCCTGATGCAACCAAGCCACTGTTAACATACAGTCGTCCTAAAGGCGGCTATGGTGCAGAACCAATTTTACTGGACTTTTACCTAACTAACGCCCCATTGCATCTCGTCGCTCAAGACAACCCCAATGACGACATAGCAGATTGGCGCATTCGCTGCACAATTAATGGTGAAAGCTTTGTTTTAGATCGTTGGCAAGCCGTTTACCTTAAAGGCTTTAAGCCAGGTAACAATTGGGTAAAACTTGAGTTTCTCGACGAACAGGGAAACCCGGTGAAAAATGTCTTCAACAGCACAGTGAGACTTATTACTTATGAACCCAAGGGGAAAGACACTCTATCTAAAATAGTTAGAGGAGATTTGTCAGCAGAACAAGTTCGCAGCATAGTAGACCCGAATTACAGTGCCAAAATACCAACTGCTGAACCCACACCTACCCCAACTGTAACGCCTACTGTTGAAGAAACACCTGAAACACAACCTAAGGAAGAAAAGCAACCCGTTCCTGAAACTGAACCTACACCTACCTCAACCTCAACGCCCACCGTTGAACAAACAACACCTGAAATACAACCTCAAGTAGAAAAACAACTCCTTCGTGAAACTGAATCTCAATCAGCCCCTCAAATACAGCCAAAGGTGACACCCCAAGCTGAAGCAACGCCTGTACCAGAAAAAGTTGCTCCTCTAGAAGAAAAACGCGGATTGCGTGGCTATTTCAATCGCCGCGCCCTTAAGATACCAACGCCACAAACTGAACCAACTCCCGGCTTACCTCCCACCTTGCCAGAGATTATTGAGACTCGGCAACCAGAAACTATAACCGAACCACAGCCAGAAGTGACACCCCAAGCTGAAGCAACGCCTGTACCAGAAAAAGTTGCTCCTCTAGAAGAAAAACGGGGATTGCGTGGCTATTTCAATCGTCGCGCTCTTAAGATACCAACGCCACAAACAACTGAACCAACTCCTGGCTTACCTCCCACTTTGCCAGAGGTTATTGAGTCCCCTGCACCAGAATCAGTTGCACCTCAAGGAGAAACCACGGCAGAACCAAAACCAGAGGTAACGCCAGAAGCTGAAACAACCTTACCTCAAAAAATCGCCCCCGATCCAGAAAAACCAGAATTGAAACGGTATTTCAGCCCCCGTCAATACCCAGGTGCTGCACCATCTCATACGTTGCCGCAAACTGCACCAGATGTGATTGAACCTCCATCAGTTCTTGAAAAATTAGAAAAGGCAACCACACCTGACCAGCAAAGCGAGGAAATCCAGGAGGCACAGTAATCAGCAGTACGAGAACTAAAACCAGATTTAAATTATGGAAATTTGACAAGGTTTGAACAGTGCGATCGCTCTTTAGGGCGATCGCACTATTTCTCGACCATCTCTTTGGGTTGGTTGTAGTAAACTATCACAACTCTACTGAAACCGTTTCCAGCACACTTAAAGGTGCTGTTATGACTCTTGAGTCGGTTTTAATGCGAGTCGCCTATCGAGAATATAACTGGTAGCAGTTAATCCAATTCCAATGCTGAGAATAGCGAGTAATACCAAGAAGAAGGGGTCATGATTGAGGAGATAGAAACTGATTAAACACACAAAGAAAAAGCTCCGCACAATTAGTGTTGTCGAATAAAGCGAACTGAGACGAAGCCGAATCATTTGCACAACAATGATTCCTAATCCAATCACGAACATACCCGTAGTACGCGGAAATATGTCTCCATAATCACTATTGGAGAACAGAAGTTTCAGAGCAAAGCGTGGTGCTAATAATAGCATAACCCCGCTTGGAATGAGATAGCCAGCCAAGTAAAACAAGCTTAGTCGTGTTCTTTCCATTGAAGTTCTTTAAATAAATGAGTTCATGTTCTTGCTCAACTAAATTGAGAAAGACAACGAATTAACTGGGAAAACACTTGGCAAATGCCTGAAGAAATTTGAGTGAACCATTGACGCGAATCTTGCGTCGCAACAACGCCCAAATTAAGTTCTGCTCTTTTGCCAAAAACCGAAGCCAAGTGTCGCTGTCGGCAGCCAGCGCGAGATTTGCCGTTCCTGTGTTACCCTCTTCCACTGCAATTGTTCGATTGCGAATGGTTACTGTTGCTGTGCGCTCCTCAGATCCAGTAAACGTAAAGTGGTATATCGCATCTAATCCCTTGGATTGCTCACGTTGAAACAGCAGGGGCAAGCCAAATAAAAAGCCTTGAATCGATTGAGGACGAATTCCATTGCCCACCCGTTTCACCGTTTTGTGGGGAAAGCGATGGGTAACGTAAGCCTCTGCATCCGAACCTGGGACTACGTAAATTGTTTCTTGCTTCTCCTGCAAAGGTTTGACAACCTCTTGAATAAATTCTTTGCGATTAGTTAAAAACGGCGCAATCACATCTTCGCCAGCCGGACAAGCAGCAACACAGTAAGCCGCTTTGTAATTCGATTTGAAAGATAGACTCTGCCACATTGACGCTGATTCAGAATCATCCACTGAGGAGCGATAGTCACGGGCATTTTTACTATCAGCGATCGCTTCTGCCCAATCAGTAAACCCGCCCATAAACTCGCGATAATTGTGGGTGTAGCACGCCGAGAAATCGAAGTGACCATCAGCACCAATTGCCCCAACTGGGCAAGCTACCACGCATAACTTGCACTCTAAGCAGGGATTGTAGTCAATAGGGTGCGTGTACGTACTCACTTGAGTATCCAATAGAATGGTTCCCAGCAGAATGAAGTTGCCAAATTTGGGATGAATTACATTGCGATGAATGCCCATGTGTCCAAGTCCCGCAGCCACAGCAACGGGTTTATGCGACACCACCCACACTTTGCCCGGAAATCGATCCATCTCCATTGGGAATGCTGCCGATGGATTCATCGCTCGCACCCCAATCTCTTCAAGCGTTTTCACGATGCTCCGCGCTACGTCATTCGTGTGGTCGTAATTAGCATGAAATTCCAGATTGGCAATGGATCGAGCAGGTGTGCGGACATTTTCCCGATTCATACGGCAAACAAAGCTAATCAGCGTTTGGGTGGCTGGAAACGCAGCCAAAATGTCTTGCTGTTGGTTGGCAATGGCAGGTCGGTCTAGTTCCACAAATCCGACATCATCAGCACCAGCGTCTAGACAGAGCTTCCGCAGCCGATCTGCATCGAGAACTGCGGGACTCGTTGCACGGTTTTCCAGAGCTATCTGCTCGCGCCAGCGTTTAACGGTTGGATGGTCGTCGAACTTAGGCATACTGTCCTCCAAAATCACGTTTTTTATGTATATACATATATTTGTTAAAATTTTTAGGGGGTATCCACCAACGATGGAGTATCACAAAGCAGCGAGAGTAATTCTTGCGATCGCTGTTGTCCAAATCGCGCTTGCACTTCGGCTTGAGCTTGTTCCCATAACGGTAAGGCTTGGGCTAAGAGCGCACGACCTTCAGGGGTGAGCGATACAAGCCTGATTCGTCGGTCTTCACCAGGTTCCATTATGACCAATTTCCGTTTTTCAAGTACTTTGAGATTCCTGGTTAAGGTCGTCTGATCTGTAAAGAGTTCTTGAGCCAAGCGAGTCACGGGCGTGGATTCTACTAAGTGAATCGCCACCAACAACGTAAATTGGTTTAACACCAATCCCACCGGACGCAGTGCTGCATCATAGATTTGCGTCACAATCCGCGAAGCTCGACGAATATGCATTCCCATGCAGCTTGACGGAATGAGGCTGACCTTAGTGAGATTGGATTGAGAATTTGGCTTGGTCATAAAATATGTATATACATAAATTTTAGACTTGTCAACTATTAAAAACTTTCGACTGCTAACCAAAAACACTTAACTGTAAACCTTGGGATAAAGCTTCAACAAAAGCGATCGCCCCTATAGAATTACCAATACTATCCAAGGCAGGACTGTAAACGGCGATCGCCCCTTGATTTGGTACTATCGCTAGCAGTGCGCCACTGATACCAGATTTCATCGGCAAACCAATCCGCCAAGCATACTGGGAAGAAGCTGCGTACAGCCCACAGGTTAACATCAGCGAGTTGACAATACGGCGATGCTGCGGCAAAATCAATTCACTTTCACAAGCCAAAAGCAAACCCAAACGGGCTAAATCTTCCACTCGTCCACAAATGGAGCATATTTCCTCATAATTGTCAAGAGCTATTTCAGGATTCTTTACATACCCTGCTTCAGTAAGATATTGCGTAATCGCTTGATTTGCTTGGGAGTCAGATGCTCGCACAGAAGCCAGCATAACTTCATCCAATTTGAGGTGAGAACCTGCGAATTGGTTGAGCCATTGACACAGTTGTTCACAGCGATCGCCGCTTGCGGCGCTGCGCTTTGCGCAATCGCCAGCGTCTTTTCCTGGTAACTTATCAGCAAGAGTGATTGCCCCACTGTTAATCATAGGATTGCGGGGTCGTCCATTATCGGCAACCAGTTGCTCTAGGGAATTGAAAGGAGCGTCCGATGGTTCAACCCCAACCCACTGAAAAACAGTTTCTGCTCCAAATTGTTCTAGTAGATACAGCAGCGAAAACGGCTTAATTGCGCTCATCAGGGGAAATACACAACTTGTATTGCCGTGGCTATAAGTTTGCCCTGAACGACAGCAGATGTAAACCGCAAACCAATCGGGATTAGCTAATGCCAATTTGGGAATACGGTTAGCAACTTGTCCTTGATGTGCCAAGACTTTGGCTTGTTGCGCCCAAGCTGATAACTTGGTAGTAGTTAGCCTTTCCAATCCAACCATATAAGTTTATAAATAATCTAAAACAGTAGTTTTTGAATTTTGAATTTTGAATTTTGAATTTTGAATTGTCTATGACTCCCCGTGTTAGAGCGCCAGAACTCCCGCAAAATAACCCTTGGTTCAATACCGAAAAACCACTGTCTCTTCAACAACTTAAGGGCAGAGTTGTGATTTTGGACTTTTGGACATACTGTTGTATCAATTGCTTGCACATTCTGCCAACGCTGAAATATCTCGAACAAAAATATAAAGACAGCCTTACAGTTATCGGCGTACATAGTGGCAAATTTGACAACGAAAAAGAAAGCGAAAACATCCGCCAAGCAATTCTACGCTACGATATCGAACATCCAGTTTTAGTTGATAGTGGTTTTAGAGTTTGGGAAGAGTATACTGTACGTGCTTGGCCTACTTTAATGGTGATAGATCCACAAGGTTATGTAGTTGGCTATGTATCTGGTGAAGGCGATCGCCATGTTTTAGACGAACTGATTCAAAAGCTGATTAACCAACATCAAGAAAAAGGTACCATCAATTTCCAAGAACTTAGCCTTACCTTGGAAAAACAGCGAAAACCATTAATCACACCTTTAGCTTTTCCTGGTAAAGTCTTGGCGACACAAGCAGGTTTGTTCATTGCTGATTCCGGACATCACCGCATTGTCGTGAGTAGCTTTAATGGGGAAATCATACATTTAATTGGAACTGGACAATCTGGATTAACCGATAGTTCCTTTGGCGAAGCGCAGTTTTTCGCACCCCAAGGAATGGTATTTGATCAAGAAAATCAAATTTTATACGTTGCGGATACAGAAAATCATGCTCTACGGCGAGTTGATTTGAAACGCCAAGTCGTCGAAACCATTGTAGGAACAGGTAAACAAAGCCGTAATATCCGTCCTCACGGTGGTGCTGCAAGAGAAACAGCGCTAAATTCTCCTTGGGATTTACAGCTATGGGGAAATACCTTGTTTATTGCCATGGCTGGTTCTCATCAAATTTGGGAACTGGATCTAGAAACTAGCATTGTGAGAACCTATGCTGGTATGGGAGCAGAAGCTTGTGTAGATGGCGAACTCAGTGAGTCTGCTTTTGCCCAGCCTAGCGGTATCACTACTGATGGACAAGAATTATACATTGCTGACAGTGAAGTTAGCTCAATTCGCGGTGTGCGACTCATTGAACCGCGACAAGTGAGAACCGTTTGCGGTAGCGGTAGTTTGTTTGGCTTTGGTGACGTTGATGGAGAAGGTTCCGATGTGAGGTTGCAGCATTGCTTGGGGGTAGAATATGCCCAGAATGACCTGTGGATAGCAGATACTTACAACCACAAAATTAAACTTGTTAACCCGCATACTGGCAATTGTCAAACACTTTTAGGTGATGGTTCGGTTGGTTTACAAGACGGACAAGGTAAAAATACCCGATTTTCTGAACCTTCCGGGCTGAGTATAATCGGTTCTCATTTATTTATTGCTGATACAAATAACCACGCTATCCGCCGCGTAGATTTGGATACTCTAACAGTAACAACACTTCAATTTCCAAATTTGTGCGCCCCAGATGTATGTATTCCACATACATAAGTCATAACTTCGTAGTGAGGACTTTAGTCCTTCTTACAAACAAGTTTTTTTATGGGTGATTTTACGAACATCATATAGCAATTTTATTTAATTTGTGAAAATTGAAGACACAGATCCCCGACTTCTCTAAGAAGTCGGGGATCTTGTTTTTTTACAAATGATTTCGGGTTCCTATATATCTGATTATCCACGTGCATCCGCGTTTATCTCCGGTTTGAGTGTTACTTTAATAACTTTCGATAAAGTCAGAAAGAAAGTCAGAAGTTTATAGCGTTTCTCTTATCAACATTTTCACTGACTTGATGTCAGCAAATTGGCAGAATATGCTATGAAGTAAGGTTAAATTATGAAGTGGATGTCACTCAATCAATGACTGAAACTGGCATTAATATGAATGAAAAATTTACACCACTAGAATGTGATGATGATGTCATACTCCTGGAAAAAGATTGTTTTAAAGTCAGTAGATTAAAAGAATTAATAGAGGAAGAAATTAGAAGTAAATTGCAGCAGCATATTTATGAATACACAAGTTTGTATCCTGGCGTTTCCATGCTGGAATTTTTAAGTAAATTATCTATTGGTCAAAAAAAGATAAATTTGAAAGAAATTCAACACAATTATGTGACAGATTGCCATGTTCTAAAAGTTGGTGGTCATTACTGGCAGAAAGGAAAGCTGAAAATTCAAATATGTACATCATCAGTCACTCCTTATCATAATCAACTCTATAGGATTCCTATTTGATTTTTGAAAAAAAAAGCGAGAAAATACGGAGGGGTG